>CAISTG010000038.1 GCA_903888345.1 Candidatus Buchananbacteria bacterium
CAATGACGACCAAATTTTGCTAATTTTAGATAAAATGTAATTATTTTATCTATATATACTATATATTGTATTAATTAATCCTGTTCGAACTGTAACACTTTAACTATTTTATCGTCTTATAAGATGAAGAACCCTTTAGTCGAACAAATCCTGTTTTTACGGGTTAAAAATAAAGATCATCAGGCGTACGGCCAGTTTTATGATTTGTATGTAGAGCGAATCTATCGTTTTATCTACTTTAAGATCAATTCTGAGGACGACGCTAAAGACCTGACTTCCGAAGTCTTTTTGAAGACTTGGCAGTACATTAAAGAAGATCGATCCATTAAGAACTTGAATGCCTTCATCTATATGGTAGCGCGCAATTGCGTGATTGACTTCTATCGCTCACGTTCGCGCAAGGAAGAAAATGAAGATTTTATCAGTGATGCCCAGGCCGATGTGCCAAGCAATGACTTACTTACCAAGCAAATTAAGGAATTTGAGGTCGCTGAAGTCCTCAAAGCTCTCGCCGAGCTCAAAAGCGAATATCGCGAAGTAATCGTTCTCCATTATTTAGATGAGTTATCAACCCGAGAAATTGCCCAGATTTTACAAAAATCTCCCGGCGCTGTCCGCATTCTCGTCTATCGCGCGCTCAATGCTCTAAAAACTTCTATTAATAGTAAAACAACTAAGTAATTAAGATGTCTCACCAAGCTTTAATTAAAAACCTAAAGAAAGTGAAAAACCTCGAGTCGGTAGGCCGACCCGGGGATGCTTGGGTTTCTAGCAATCGCGCCATCTTGATGAGCCAGATCAATCCACAAAACAAAGAGCTCGAATATAATCCTGTCCAATATTATGTTGATTATTTTTCGTCTCTCATGCAACAAAAGATCTTGCGTCCAGCGCTCATGGCAGTCTTAGTGGTTGGTGCTTACTTTGGCTATTCAGCGGTCACTTTAGCCGCTAAAGCCAGTTTACCTGGTGAAGCCTTGTATCCGATTAAGTCCTTGGGAGAAAAGATCCAATTAGTAACAACTGTGGGCGATGAAGCTAAAGTTAAACTCAAAATGATTTTTGTTTCCCGTCGTGGTGATGAATTACAGCAATTAGCTCGCAAGCCCGATACCGATAAAGCCAAATCCGAAAATATTTCCACTGCTGTTAAGAAGATTACTGAAGATGTGGCTGATGTTAAGAAATCAATTGATCGTATGGCTACTGGATCATCGGCCGCGTCGCTTATCAGTACCGCCAAGATCGTTGATGAAAAAACTCTGAAAGTTGAAAAGGATATTGTCGATGTTCACGCCTCCTTATCAATTGATGTCAAAAAAGAAGTAGCTAAAGACGTCAAGGACGCGATTGCTAAGACCGAAGAGGTTGGTACTAGCGCCTTAACCACAATGGTTACTAAGTCTGACGAAAAGAATGTTAAAGACACTAATCAAGCTGTACCAGACAAAGAACTAGCCTTAAGAGTTTCGGAAAGAATTAAAAGCTCAGAAGTGGCCATTGAAACCTTGACCACCGATATGAGTAAGATGGCTAGCAATACTCCAGCGCTGATTTTGGCCAAAGAGGTCCCGCTCAATGTCGTGCCGATCAATCCTCTCAACCAGTCATCCACCCCCGCTAATTCCACTGGCACCGCTACCTTAAAAGAAGCCCTGAAAGAAGTAGTTGATACGAAACCACATGAAGCCAAAGATGTGATTGAAGTGGCGAAAAGTTTATTAGATAATAAAGATTACGCCGCTGCCTTACAAAAGGTAGTCGAAAGCAAATCAATTGTCGCGGAAGTAATCGAGAAAGCACCAATCATTACTAATGCCATTAAAACTGAGGTAGCTAGCTCAACTCAAGCAGCGGCACTAAAAGCCTCATCATCGGTTATTGTTAAATAGTAGTTTGTCATTGCCGTCCGCTGCGGCGGAGCGGGAATCCACCGCCACCGTTACTTGTCATTCCGGGCTTGACCCGGAATCTGTCCCACATCTTTATAAGTAAGGCCTAGAATCTATATCGATCTTAACGATTAGATTACTGGCCTCGCTCGTAAAACAGTGAGAATTTCTAAAGCTCTGTCATTCCGGACTTGATTCGGAATCTCGTGAGTCTAGAACTTTAAATTAAACTCTGAGGGGACTTGGGCCACTGGCCCTTAGGTTCCGCGTTTTATAAGCAAAGGTCGCATTGACAACCGTCAAGCTTATAAGATTTCGGCTTTTTCTGACAATTCTGTCAGAATTAAGTCCGCCGCGATTTGGGCAATAATGCCTGTAGAGACGCCGCGCTGTGGCGTCTCAAAAGGAGCATTCGCTTCATGCGAGGCGCAACGACGTTGCGTCTTTACAGATACGAATTATTGAACAAATCTGCGTCGGATAACCTAGGGATTCCCAGCCAAGAAGTATCTTAGTTTAATCTAACAAATAAAATTAATTATGAAAAAGTTTTTAACTTATTCCGTAGTTGCTGCCACCATGGCTTGGTCCATGGGTATTTCTGCTGTCTTGCCAGCCGCTGCTGCCACTGCCTATGTCCCAACTGATGGTGACATTGTCAAGGTTGCTGCTGCTAACAGACCTGGCGTTTACTACATCATGGGTGGCAAAAAGTATCTTTTTGTTAACCGTGTCACTTACACTACCTGGGCTTCTGCTATTGGCGATACCGCTGATAGTTTCAAAGGATTAAAAGGAATTACTCAGGCTGAATTCGATGCTTTAGACTTAGGTGGTAACATTACCGCAAGAGCTGGTGCCAGTCTTATCAAATTTGATAATAGTGACCTAGTTTATGCTGTTGCTCCAGGAGCTAAGCTTTGCAAATTGGCTGATACTGCGGCTAAAACTGCCCTTTATGGTGCAGCTACTCCAATCTTGATCCAATCTGCTTTCGAAACTGGTTATACCAAGGATGCTTCTTGCGCCTTGACCGCTACTTCAAAGTATCCTGATGGAACTTTGATCAAATCCGGCACCGCTTATTCTTATGTTGAAGGCGGTTTGTTGAGAGCTGTCGGAGCCGATGCTTTCTCTGCTAATGGCTTCAAGGAATCTTGGGCTGTTTCAGTTGCTAACACTTCAGCTTACACTGCTGGATCTGCCATCTCTGGCAAATTCGTTAGCGTAATCTCTGGTGCTTCTACTGCTCCTATCGTCAATACTGGTTCTGTCACTGTTTCTTTATCATCTGACACCCCAGCTGCCGGTACATTAGTAGCTACTCAAGCTTCTGCTGATTTAGCTCACATTGTATTCTCTGGTACAGGTACTGTTTCTGGTTTAAAATTGACCAAAATCGGTGTATCTGGTGATGATACTTTAAGCAACATCTATTTATATGATGGTGCTACTCGTTTGACTGATGCTGGAACTTTCTCTAGCGGTGTTGTTAGCTTTAGCAATGGCTCTGGCTTATTCACTGTTTCTGGAACAAAGGTTATCACTGTTAAGGCCGATGTAAAGGCTTCAACCGGTGGTTTATCTGTCGGCGTTTCTGTTAATGCTGCAGCTGATGTGACTGGTGTTACTGTCGGTGGCTCATTCCCAGTTAAGGGTAACGTTATGAGCATCGCTAGCACTCCTTCTGACATGGTTACTGCCACTATTGGTTCTGCAACTAATGTTGGAACTACCGTTACTGCTGGCACCTCCAATGTTACCTTATGGTCAAATAGCTTAACCACAAATCAGAGAACTACTTTGTTGAAGGGTTTAACTCTTAATCAAATTGGTTCAATGTCTGCTGATTCTATCGCTAACATTAATATGTTTGTTGATGGAGTTCAGGTTGGTTCAGGTGCTATTAATACCAATGGTATTTTAGTGTTTGATTTATCAGCTAGCCCAGTTTCTATCAAGAATGGTGTTCATACCATTGATGTACGTGGAGATGTTGTTAAGGGTTCTTCCAGAACTTTCAAATTCTCTTTACGTTCTCAAGCTGATGTAGTTGTTTATGATTCAACTTACGGTGTAAATTTAGCTGCTGCTGGAACTTTCCCATCTGAAGCTAATTCTGGTTCCGCAACAACTATTAGTGCTGGAACTCTTTCCGTAACAACTGATCCTTCTTTCAACACCACTCAGATCATTTCTAATGCCACTGGTCAAACTTTAGGCAAATGGACAATGAAAGCTTATGGTGAAGATTTGAAGGTTATGAATCTTTATGCTTCTACCACTTACACTGGTTCATTAACTTCTGGTGATAAGATTAGCAATTTTGCTATTTTTGTTAACGGCGTGCAGGTTGGATCTTCACAGACCTATACCTTAGCTAGCAGCGGTTATGCTCAATTTGGTTCTACCAATTTGTTCACTATCCCTGCCGGTACAACCGTTACTGTTGAAGTTAGAGGTGATTTATCATTGAGCAGCCCTGCTACCGTGACTGGTTTAGGATCAGCAATTAAGATTGCTGCTAACCAAGTTCAAGGTATGACTTCGTTTGCTACAACTGCGGTTGGAACTGACGCTACTTACGCTTCATTAAACACTTTGACTGTTGCTTCTGGTGCTTTGACTTTAGCTGCTAACGCTGCTTTGGCCAATTCTACCACCTCTCCAAACGTTGTCGGTGCTAAGGTTGGATCATTCGTGATCACTAACTCTAATGCTGATACCGTAAGAGTAACCAACGTTAAGATTGGTTTAGCTAATAGCACTCTTGGTTATGCTACAAACACTTCAGATTTGTATATTTCTGAAACTCCTAGCAATAAAGTAAGTCCTCAAAGCTCTAATAACTTTGCTGTTGACTTCTCTTTAGCTCCTAGTGCTACTAAGGTTATCGATGTTTATATGACTATCGGTAATGTTACTGGTAATGACTTGAATAAGGGTATTATCACTACAATGGATATGACTGCTAGAACTAGCGCTCAAAGTGATGCTTATGCATCTGGTGCTAAGACTGGTCAGACCACTATCGTTGCAGTTGGTACTTTAAGCTCTGTCACTAAGACTAATGATTCAATGTCTTCTCAATATGTATTGGGCGGAACATCGAACACAAACTTAATGATGTTGAACTTCAAGACTGCCAATTCTTCTGTTATTATCGATGAATTAGGCTTCCAATTCCGTGGCACAGCCGTTGGTGCTAGCTCTGTTCCAGTTACTTCTGTAACTGTTAATGGTGTTACTGCTAGCGTATCTGATGCTACAGCTACTACTACTTTAACCGGTTTGAACTTAACCGTTCCTGCAGGTTATGCTGGTTTGGATGTACCTGTCATTGCTTCTTACAATAACGTTGGTTATGGTGCTTTATCATCCAACATATTGGTAAGCTCTTCATTGGCTTACATCAAGTATCGTGGAGGTGCAACTACTTATTATTCTTATAACAATGCTTATAGCGTAACTTCAAGCGATATGCTTTTAGTTGCTACTAAGCCTACTGTTGCTTTGGTAGCTCCTACCAATGCTTTAGCAGCTGGTACTGTAAGAATTGGTAGAATCACTGTCAATGCTGATGCCAAGGGAGGTCTTAAATTAAAGACTTTGAACTTGACTTTAGCTACTACTAGCGCTGCCTTCGATTACACAGCAGATAAGTTGGTAATTAAGACTGCCGCTGGTGATATCTTGACAACTACAAACCTTGCAGTTCTCAATGGAAGCACCACTGTTAGCTTCACTAACGGTTACACCGTTAATGCAGGTAGCCAAGCCATTATGGATGTTTACGTCCAAACAGCTAGCTATTCTGGCTCAACATCTGGCGCTTCTAAGATCACTATGGGTCTTGGAACAAAATCATTATTCACTTGGGATGATGTTAATGGCAATGCCACTAATATCACAGGTGCTTACTATAGCAACTGGCCAATTGATACCGTTTCTGTCCAGAACTAACCTTTGATTCTTTCGAGAATTTAAGTTTACAAAACTCCCGCCACTCGTGGCGGGAGTTTTTGTATAATTAAATTTTGTTGATTTACCCCGTTAAATAAGCGCTCATAGGAAGTCAGTCTAAAGTACTAATTAAGCGCTACTAAATTTAGTATGCCTAACAAGATTACTAACACTATTTAACAGGGTGAATATTTTATGCTATAATAAATATATTGTCAGGAAGGCGATGACGCTCGTTGTCGTTTATGGGGTGGCAAAATGAGATGGTTATAAATTATTTTATAAATAAATTTAGGATTTTTGATTCGAGACTAGGAGGATCAGTAAAATAGTTTGAGGTGTAGTTTAACTACAGTGAAAATTATTTTACGCCAATCCGACGACGTCGTAGCCAAAAAGACAAATTTAGAATGAAATAATTTATAACCATCTCATAACGTAAGGCTTAAATTCCTTGTTTGTAATGGACAAGGAATTTTTGTTTTTTTTGATATTATGTAACTCACCGGAATTTCCGGATAGTTCGATAATATGAAGGCAACTATTGCAAAAATTGCAACGGTTGTAAAAGTAATGTAAAAAACGCATATTGCTAAAATATGGTTCTGGATATTGCCTGAGATTATAAAAATATCGGGGTGGATAATTCATATTGACAATGTATAGACAATGTAATACAATATAGATATATCAATAATATTAAACATATGACCGAAATGGTTCAAGCCAGAGTGGATAGTAAAATCAAGCATCAGGCTGCCAAGATTTTTGATTCTTTGGGTTTAGATATGAGTACCGGCATTAAGATCTATTTGGCTAAGGTAGTTAAGGATAAAGGCGTGCCTTTTTCATTATTGACGGAAAATGGGTTTACCGAAGAACAGGAAAAGCGAATCTTGGCCGAGTCTAAGGCAACCATGGCTGCATTTAAGGCGGGTAAAATCCCCAAGATTACCAGTGCCGCAGAATTGCATAAATATTTATTAACTTAATAATATGGCATATCTTGTCGTACCTTCAAAAAGATTTACCCGTCAATATAAAAAACTACTGAAATCTGACCCCGAGTTATCTGGGGAGTTAAAAATAGTTATTGATTTATTAGCTAGGCCTACTAGTTTGCCGAGTAAAAATCGTAATCATCGGCTTGTTGGCAATTTTAGTAATTATTGGGAGTGTCATATCTCATACGATTGGTTACTGATTTATCAGTATCATCATGATGTTTTAGTTTTAGAATTGATAGCTACTGGCTCGCATAATGATCTGTTTTGAATGTGCCATAATCTCTCAAAATATAAAATTCCTTGTTTGTAATGGACAAGGAATTTTTGTTTTAAATATATTTGACAATGATTGCCGTATATTTGTATAATTAATTCAATATCAATTAATTGCCATATATGGAAGAAAGTAAAATTGAAAAAAATTTAACCGATTTGATCGAAACCGTAGGCTATTTAGTTGAAACTGTCGGTTATATTAAGGAAAATATGGCTACTAAGGCAGAATTGGCTGAGGTTAAGAGTGATGTTTCTATCCTAAAGAGTGATATGGCGGGAGTTAAAGAAGACATTTCTGGTCTTAAGAGTGATGTTTCTACTCTCAAGAGTGATGTGGTGGGGGTTAAAGAAGACATTTCTGGTCTTAAGAGTGATATGGCTAATATGGAGACTCGACAAATTTTTATGGCCAAAGAGATTGCCGCCACTAAGGTCATTGTTGAGGCGATTGACGTGAGAACCGCGGAAGATGATCGGATGATTCTCGATGAAATTAGCAAGTTAAAGGCAACTGACAATGATCAGGAGATCAGGATTAAAAAGTTGGAACTGCAACGAGCTTAACTTTTATATTATATTGACTGCCGGACCTAGGTCCCGCAGTTTTAATTTATTAATAACTTCAATGTTATGAAGAGTCGTTCTTTTAGTTTCCTGGCGCTTTTAGGCGCGGGATTTTTTGTTGGTTTGATTTTGGCGCCGGTGCGACCGGTGTTAGCGGCTTGGGAGATTAAGACCAATACAACTTGGAAATTGAGCGATAGCCCAATAATCGCTGCCGATTGGGTGGCAGTACGTGCTGGTGCGAAATTAACGATTGAACCGGGCGTCGTGGTGAAATTTTCGGCGCCCGATGTTTACGATCGCGCCATCTTTGTCCAAGGAACGCTCGAGGCGGTGGGTAGCGCTGATCAGCCGATTATTTTTACTTCGATTGCTGATGATACGGTTGGCGGTGACAGTAACAATGACGGTACAGCGACCAGTCCCAGTCCAGGCGATTGGTGGAAATTGGTCTTTCAAAATAGCCTGAATAATAAATTATCCAATGTAATTATTCGCTATGGCGGTACGGGCGGGTCTAACACGGTTGAAAATTATCGCAGCCAGTTGGTAATTACGGACTCGACTATTACTAATAATGTGGCCGCGCTTTGGAATAATGATGGCGATTTAACTATTAGTAATTCGGTGATTGCTGACAATTGGCTGCCCATGAATGGCTATTCCATGGCCACTGGCCTGCAGAATGATGGCGGGAAAACGGTGGTGGCTACTAATAATTGGTGGGGGACAGCAGATGGGCCTTGTCCTTGGCAGTCTTTAGTTGATCCGGAAACTCCGCGGTGGCAAATTAATTTCCTCTATCTTTGCGGGTCTAAACCGATTGTTGATTCCAATGTTAATTATGACCCTTGGCTCAAGCAATCGCCGACCGCGGTGCAGAAGATTAATCCAGTCATAGTAATCCCCGGCATTATGGGCAGCTGGCAGGATTGGACGGGCCAGTGGCAGATTGATCCGATCCTTCATACCTATGATGATTTATTGGACGCCATGCGGTTGGCTGGTTATCGCGATGACGAAACTTTGTTTACTTTTCCCTATCAGTGGCGCCAGTCTAATGTGATTAGCGCGCAACAGCTAAAAGACAAGATTCAGGCTGCTAAGGCAGTTTGTAAAGGTGACGACAAGGTTGATTGCTCTAAAGTGGATTTAATCGGTCATTCGATGGGCGGATTGGTTGCCCGCGCCTATATCGAGGGTAACGATTATCAAAATGATGTCGATCAAATGATTTTCATTGCCACGCCGCATCGAGGGGCGCCTAAGGCTTATTTGATGTGGGAGGGAGGGGAGTTAAATCCAGATAATTGGATATATAATATTGTGATAAAGAAAATATTTGAAATTGAAGCCGAACTTCAGGGCTACAAAACGACAGTCATTAGTGATGGCGTTTACCAATATGTCAAAAATGAAGTTCCCGCCGTTCAACAGTTACTGCCAATTTATAATTATTTGCGAGATAATGCTACTGGTGTTATCAGAGACTATCCGAATAATTACCCAGTTAATATTTTTTTAGAAACGATAAATAGTGTAAATAGTCTGAGTAAATTAAAAAACGTTAATTCACTTAACTTATTGGGTGATAGCGGAGCAACAACAGTTTCCGGTCTGCGTTTGGTGGCCACTGCTTTCAATTTTGATGACAAGTGGAGCGATGGAATACCAGACGACTATAATAATTTATTAAGTGATCGGGGGTTAGAATTTGGTGCAGGAGATAATACGGTGCCGATTAGTAGTAATGGAGGATTTAACGGGCTTACAGATATTGTAATAGCGGCGGCTGATCATTCTACTATTGTTACTAAGGCGCAGAAGATAATTATTAAGGCCTTAACTGGGTCTGAGCCTACTACCGAAGTGAATACTTCGGTAGTGGATAGGATATTGATGTTTAGAATCTTTTCTCCGGTCGATTTTGAAGTGATCGCGCCCGATGGGCGACGTCTGGGAAGAAATATCGCTGGTGCAGGTAATATATCAGAAATATCCGACGGCTTTTACTCTGGGTATACTAGTAGCACCTTGCCGGAGTTTGTGGTTATTCCCAATCCGTTACCGGGCAATTATCAAGTAAAATTACTGGGGAATGGGAACGGCGGCAGCTATCGACTCTCAACCAGTCTGGTTTCTAATTCTACAAGCTCCGAGAGTGATTTTAGTGGTCAAATATTGGCCGGCAGTGAGCGTAATGTAAATTTTAGTTTAGATAATTCGGAATTAGTCGCTGTAGCAAAAGCCGATATTACGATTGAATCGGCAATTAGTGATATTTCGAACTTGATGGTACGAGGACTATTAATCGATAGGCAGGCGAAACAAAAGTTAATTCAACAATATCGATTACTGCAGGTCAAGGTTAAGGTCTTTGATTTAACTTTAAAATTAGCTGATGCTGCTTTACAGAAATTGGTCAGTGATAATAAACTGAAGCCAGAAAATAAGACTAAATTAGTTACTTTGGCACAAAAAGAGCTAGATAAAATAAGGTTGAAGCGTTTAGAGGTTATTAGCGAAGAGTTGAATAAAATAAGTGAGGTGGCTAATAATTATCGAGCCAGGGGCGTGCTTAAGCAATTGGGGTATGATATAATTAAAGCAAATAATGATTATTTAAAAATTAATTGGCAATAATATGAATAAATATCTTAAGTATTTTTTAGTCGTTCTTTTAACTTTGGTTTTGATTACTATTTTTACACCGATTTTTGGAATTGTTTATGTTAATCTATTTGGAAATCTTGGTGGGGGTATGGATAGCTTAAATTGGGGTAATTTTTGGAATATTTTAGTTGGTTTATTTATTTCTTATGTTTTGTTTATTCCATTAATTGTCGCTGTCTTTGTTATTAAATCAATTAAATATTTTTTAATATTGGCCTTGGTTGGGTTGCCGTTGTTATTTATCATTTTAAGTTCAAATTTATTAACCGGGATTCAGTTAGTATTGCCATTTATTGGGATAGCATTAGTGGGCTGGTTGATTGGTGAGGGAATATTGCTGGCTTATAATAAACTCAAAAAGTAGGGGTGGATTCCGGGTCAAGCCCGGAATGACAAGGAGCGAGTGGTGGATTCAGGGTCAAGTTTACCCTGCCGTTAGGCGTGAGGGCCCGGAATGACGGGGCGAGGGGTAGATTCCCGCCTGCGCGGGAATGACAGAGAGCGAGGGGTGGATTCCTGACTTCTCGGGAATGGCAGGAGATGAGGAGTGGATTCTCGCCTCTGCCTGACGGCAGGCAAGTTCGCAGTAATAACAATATAAAATAAAAGACCCCGCGCAGCTTGGCTGGCGGGGTTTGTTGGTTAGGGTTTAGGGGGCGAAGTGGAGTTCAGGGTTTTGGCGAACTCCCTTTGCAGATATTGGCCTTGTATTGGGTACACGGCGGTAACGCAGGGAATCAGGGGAACATAGTGTACTATTGACTCGGTGCTTTTCCGTTCCTGCTTCTCGTCCGTGCAATCGAATCTAGTTCTCATGTTGTTCAAGTTGTCGAGGAACTTGATCATCATGGCGTCAACTTCGGCGTTTCTTATTTGCTGATGGTAGAAGTCGTGTCGCTCTTCGTCGCTACTGAAGCGAGGATCATCCTTCTTGGGCTTCGTGACAGTTCGAACTAGACGGGCGACTTTCTTGCCAAACAATTTTTTGATGGTCCGGCGGTTGACCACATACGAATCTTCAATCACGTCATGCAGGAGAGCAGCAATAACCAGTTTGTAACGGGTTATGCCGAGCTCTTCAATCAAAATCAGTGCTGTCTGGCGACAATGCTCGAAATAGCGTTCGCCATTGTCTCTAAACTGGTTGCGGTGGCCATATTTGGCTAGGTTGTAAGCCTGGTCAATTAGTTCGAGCTTCTTGGGAGAAACACGCCCGCGTAGAATATTGAGGAACCTCTCATGGTTTTGTGGGTTAGCCTCCAATTCATCCATATTGGCGAGGTTTTTCGGATCAAGGTTGTCGGTCATGATAGCAACTCCTCTTGGTTCTCGTTGTTAAATGTTCAAGTTAATAGTTGACTATATTATATTATTAGATCTTTGTCAAATTGACGCCTAAATTAAGGCAATCTAAGTAACTTTTTTGCCAATCACTCGTAAAAATGCTATAATAGTATCTAAAATATCCAATCATGAAAACAAATACTAAAAAAACAATTAGTTATTACTGGCAAGCAGCCAAAAAGCATCCCATCTCCGGTCTTTCCTTGTTTGGCACGATGTTTGTGGCCACAATTTTGGGCTTAGTCACTCCTCTATATTACAAGCAATTATTCAATCAGTTGGCAGCTGGTGTCGGCAGTACTAACGCGGCGCAAGCAGCGCAAACCGCCTTAATCGCGACTTTGATAATTATTGCCTGTTTGAAATTTGGTGCTTTATTTTTGCGACGCTTGAATAATTTTTTGTTGAACTATTTCGAATCAAAAGTCATTGCCGAATTGACGGATTTTTGTTTTGCCGAAATGCATAAGCGGTCGTTTAGTTATTTTAATAATAATTTTGTCGGATCACTGACCAAGAAAATTAAATGGTTTGTCAGTGCTTTTGAGGCTTTGTGCGATCGCGTGATCTGGAATTTCTTGCCGTTGGTTGTTTCTCTGGTCGTAATAATTTTTGTCTTTTGGTCCATTAATCGTAACTTGGCGATTGGCGTCATCGCTTGGATTGTATTGTTTATGATTGTTAATTGGGTGTTTACGCGCTACAAGATGAAATTCGATTTGGTTCGCACCGAACTGGAAACTAAAAGCACCGGTTTGCTCGCTGATACTTTAACTAATAATGCTAACGTTAAATTGTTTAATGGCTATCAGCGCGAAGTTAAAAAATATGCGAGTGTTACCGAATCTTTACGCAAGGCGCGTCGCTGGACTTGGGATTTGGGCGCAATCTTCGATTCAATTCAGGGCTTATTTATGGTGGCACTTGAAGTCGGAATTATTGCTTATGCGATTTATTTGTATACCTTAGGTCAATTCACTATTGGTGATTTTGTTTTAGTGCAATCTTACGTTGGCAACTTAGTCGACAAGATGTGGGATTTTGGTAATGTCATTCGTTGGACTTATCAGAATTTAGCCGATGCTGAAGAAATGACCGTTGTTTTAGAAACGCCGCCGGATATTGTTGATGTACCCAATGCTAAAAAGTTAAAAGCAGGAGAGGGAAGTATTGAGTTTGATAAAGTTAATTTCAAATATGGCGATAGTCACGATATCTTAAATAATTTTTCACTGACTATCCCGGCGCGGCAACGCTTGGCGATTATTGGGCCATCGGGTGCCGGCAAAACAACGGTAATTAAATTATTGTTCCGCATGCATGACCTAACTGGTGGCCGCATTTTAATTGATGGCCAGAACTTATCCGAAGTTACTCAAGAAAGTTTATGGAATGCCGTTTCGTTGGTACCGCAGGATCCGATTTTGTTTCATCGCACCATCAAAGAAAATATCCAGTATGGCCGGCCAAGTGCGACCGAAAAGGAAATTATTGCTGCCGCTAAAGCTGCGCACTGTCATGAATTTATTTCTAAATTAGATAAGGGCTACGACACCTTTGTCGGAGAACGTGGCATTAAATTGTCGGGTGGTGAACGCCAGCGCGTCGCCATTGCGCGAGCCATTCTAAAGAACGCGCCAATTTTGGTGCTAGATGAGGCGACTTCGTCACTCGATTCGCAGTCCGAGCGCTTGATTCAGGCCGCTCTTGATCGTTTAATGAAAGACAAGACGGTTATTGTTATCGCGCATCGTTTATCAACGATTCGCAAAATGGATCGCATAATTACGGTTGATGCGGGGCGAATCACTGAAGATGGCACGCATGATGAATTATTACATCAAGCCAGTGGCACCTATTCAAAGTTGTGGAACTTACAAGCAGGAGGATTTATAAAATAATTATGAAAATTCTCCTCTCCATCACTACGACTCGCGGCTCTAATTGGCGCGAGAAAATTATAGAAGCCAAAAAGTTAGGCATCACTGAAGTGGCATTCTTTTTGACGTGCTTAAACGCGCCGCACCGCCAGGAATTTTATCGCTTAGCTAAAGCAGCCGGTATCAAGAAAGCTCCCTTCGTTCATTTGCGCTCCGATATGAGTCCAACCGAAATTGATTATTTGATTAAAGAATTCGGTGCTAAATATTTTAATATTCACAGTCAAAAGGACCATCAGCTGACGCATGATCTGACAAAATATCGGGCGAAGATCTATATGGAAAATAATTTGGATCCGATTGCTGACGAAGCGCGAGACTGGGCTGGAGTCTGCTTAGATGTTTCGCATTATGAAGATAAGCGCTTAAGGAAAATTAAAACTTTGCGGCAAGATGTTACTAAAGCGTTGCGTCGCTATAAAGTTGGTGCTTGGCATCTTAACGCCATCGCCGCGCAGCCGTTTTATGATAAGAATGGTATCCACGGCTATGATTGTCATCATTTTACTGAGCTAAAGGAATTCAATTATTGTCTGAAATACAAAAAATATTTGCCACAACATTATATCGCGCTCGAGCTAGAAAACACTTTGGCGGAGCAATTACAAGCCAAGGCATACCTGACAAAACTCTTGCGAAATTCCTAAATTACAACAAAAAAATCTCGGACAGTGTCTGGGATTTTTTAGTTACGTAAAATTTGTGGTATAATTAAGCTGTCAAATTAGGTGATAATTATGATTAATAGTTTTTTAACTAAAAAACTCTGGCTCAAGCAAGAAGAGATTCCCATTGTGGTTATCCGCACCTCATTTTTAAATTGGTGGCCATCTTGGTTGCTGGGCGGAATTTTTCTCTTGGCCTCCTTTTTCTTAATGTTTTATTTGTGGCAACAAAATGTTTGGGGCCCGCTGGTCTTTGGGGCGCTGATTATAGTAGCCTTAATATTACTGCTTCGAGCTTACTGGCAGCATTATTTTACGGCCTGGATTCTGACCAATTTGCGTTTGGTAGATTTTTATCAGCAAGGCTTTTTTCATCAAGAAACCAGTGAAGTTATTTATGATAAAATTCTGGAGGTCTATAGTCGCAAAGAAGGGGTGATGAGTGGTTTATTTAATTTGGGTGATGTTTATGTGGAAATCTCCGGCAGCAAGGCTAAATTGAAGCTAAAGCGAGTGCGCAGTTATGATCGGGCGGTCGCTGAGATTTTATTGCAGCAAGAAGATTACCAAAAAAACCTGCTCAATGAGCATGAGCGACGCGCGCAGTATTTATTGCTTAAAATCAAACAAAAAATCGGCGAAAAAGCGTTTAATAATTTAATTGGAGCTTAAGCGATTTTGTGTTATAATTATTATGTCCAAGGAAGGTATAGTCAAAAATAATTCAGCAGTCAAGAGAGTGGCTTTTTTTCTCAGCTTCTTGCTGTTTTTTGTATTAATGTTCGCTTTAACCAAGGAATTAGTTAATCGGCGACAAATTGATCGTCAATTAGCAGATTATCAGCTTCGAATTGATAAATTACAATCAGAAAATAGTTCTTTAGCAACGAAAATTAGCTCTTGGGATCAAAGTGGAGAATTGGAAGCGAGCGCGCGTCAGAAATTAGGTTTAGAAAAGCCTGGTGAACAGACGATTATTATTGCGCGTAACAGTTCCGGTGTTGTGAGTCAAGCATTGAAGAGCAATCAGGAGGTAGTTGATTTGGCACCAAAGATCGCCTCGAGTAATTATGAAAGCAACGTGACGCAGTGGTGGAAATATTTCTTCGAGTCCAACAACGTAAATAATAAAGCACAAAATAATTAACGTACTTTTAGTCATATGGCACTAAAAAAATCTAATCTTTCGCCGGAAGTAAAATCCAGGTTGAGGCAAGCTGTTTTGGGAGAAATCACGCACAAGGCGGCGCCAGCTAAAGCAAAAACTGCAGCCGCTAAGGTTCCAGTCGTGGCAGCTGCATCGAAGCCGGCTCTAAAAACTCTCAATAAAATTACGGTAGCTACTCCGGTGATTACTCCAATTAAGGCGGTGGTGGCAGCACCTAAGCCTGCTGTCGTTAAGGCTCAAGTGGTTAAGGCTAAGGATGCGGCACCGATAATTACTGCTAAACCGGAAGTTGCTCCTGCTAAGGCCGTCAAAAAAACCAAGGCGCATAAAAAGGCGGTTGCTAAAGTCAAAAAAGCCGCATCCCGGACGACTAAGAAAAAAATTAAAGCCGTGCCGGCCATAAAACCACCGGTCGCTGTTAAAGCGGTGGCACCGATTGTCGGTGTGCCTAAAGTCGCGCCGGCGAAATCAATTTATTCTAAGCCGCGTCCTGTTGCTAAACGTGATTGGGAATTGCCTCAGAAGCCGAGTCAGTCATTAGAAGCCCTATTTTCGAAGCCAAAATCGACCATCTCTCCGTCGACTGGATTTTTCCGTAAACCGGCCAGTACGTCGGTTCGGGAAACTAAAGTTGTTTTTCCTAGCGCTAAGTTAGCAAAGGAAAAAGCTCGTAAACATTGGGGTGGCGCTAGAATTTTAAAGTTTATCGGATTAATTGTTCTGTTATTAATCGTATTGTTGGCTTTTGATATTTTCGGTCTTTATCAACTAGGTTTCCGCGATACAGTTAGTTACCAGGTTTCCCAAAATTTACAGTTGCCAGCTGGCAGTGTTAATGGTAGCTATATTCCCTTAGCCAACTATTTGAGTGACGTTCAGCTGTTGAATTTACCAATGTCCCAGAAACGCGAAGGCATGTTCGATTATACCGACCAAACAGATATTAAAGCAAAGATATTTTATCGTTTGGCGGCCTTAGATATCATGACTCAGAAATTAACCGGTTATGGCAAGTCAGTTACAATGGCTGATATGGATAATCAAGTGAATTTGTTATTACAGCAGACCGGCGGTAAAGATCAGGCGGAAAAAATCGTTGGCAACTTGTATGGCCTGAATTTAGCTCAATTCCGTGAAAAGATTCTGGGGCCAATGTTGTTACGAGAGGGTTTACAGCAAGCAATTATTAATGATGAAACAGTGGCAATTAATAAGGCGGCTAAAGATCGCGCCGATGAAGTTCTGAAATTAGCGCAAGTATCCAGTACTGATTTTGCTGCGTTAGCACACCAGTATAGTGATGATGAGGCGAGTATTAATACCGGCGGCGATTTGGGTTGGGTGATTAAGGGCCAATTAGATCAGCAATGGGAAAATTTAATTTTTAGTGGTACCAGTACTAAAGTTTTGCCACAATTAGTTAAAAGCAATTTTGGTTATCATATCATTAAGATTGAACAGCGAGTGGTTGATCCGAAGACTAATGTCGAAACCGTTAAGCTCCGTCATATTTTAGTTAAAGTTGATATCGATAAGTATATTAAAGAATTATTAGACGGTGCGAAATTAATAAAATATATAAAATAACTAAAAAAGCCGCCAACTTGGCGACTGCAGAAGTTATTTAGCCGACCGTGGGGATCGAACCCACGACCTACGGTTTACGATACCGTCGCTCTACCAACTGAGCTAGGTCGGCAAAAAAGCGGGTAACGAGAATCGAACTCGTGCATCAGCCTTGGGAAGGCCGCATTCTACCACTGAATCATACCCGCAAATCAATAAAATTATAACTTATAATTATTAAAAAAGCAACTCATGAACAATACTTTTTTTCGGTTTAAGGGGGTAAAAACCGTATTCATTTCATTATTTCTTGTTTTATTCTGTGGTTTCCTGTGGTTCACTGATCTAATTCCAGCTCAGGCGGATGATTGGGCGATTATGGATGTTATTCCAACTGAGCGTTCGACAAAATTGACTTTTGCATCTACTGATAATCAAGTCACGTTAACTTTTGCGGCCGGAACTTCGACCATTGTTTCCTATGTTAAGTTCATGTCATATTTAGCGCCCGAGGAAATTGCTGCTAAATATCCTTATACTGATATTGTACCAGTGAGCAGTCTTTATTTTCTGGAATTATCGCCCATTGAAGTTGAGTATTCGTTGCAACCAAAGGTGGCAGTCAAGTTTACTAACGATAATAAGTTAAAGAGTTTGTATTATTGGAATGAAGCGCAACAGCAATTTATTAAACTAGACACTGTTCGTGATACCAAAAAAAATATTTTGACTTTTGTTGCGCCTAAGGTCAAAGATCTGACTTTTGCTTTGTTTGAAGAGCCAATACAGTTGGGAACTGCCTCCTGGTATGTGCATCCAAGATACAAAAAGGAGTTAATGGCAGCGTCGACTGATTTTTCTTTCGGCTCGAAAGTAAAAGTAACCAATTTAGCTAATAATAAATCGGTGGTAGTGACAATTAAGGATTACGGTCCAGTTAAGAGTATCCATCCTGATCGAGTGATTGACCTCGGCAAAGAAGCCTTTAAAAAAATTGCCTCGACTGGCGCCGGCGTGATTAAGGTTAAAGTAGAGCCGTATCTAATTGAAACGAGCACCGCGACCACGACTAGTATTATAAAAAAATAAGTTCAGCGAAATATTATCTGATTACCTCGCTTGCAATTAGTAATTTTTAATTCGTCACTCTTAATTTAACCCTGTGATCCATTTAGAAAAAGTTTCTAAAAATTTTCAGCCTAATGTTAATGCACTCTCTGATATTACCTTGCATATTGATGCGGGGGAGTTTGTTTCGATTGTTGGTCAGTCCGGATCAGGCAAGACGACAATTGTGCGCTTACTTATTTCGGAAATCCAGCCAGATGCGGGCGAAGTGGAGGTCGGCGGTTGGAATATTACCAAAATTAAAAAAGTTCAAGTACCGTTACTGCGCCGCCAAATTGGAGTTGTATTTCAGGATTTTAAATTATTACCAAAGAAAACTGTTTTTGAGAATGTGGCTTTTGCCTTGCAGGTTTCCGGAGCGCCACGAGCTAGAATTCAGCAAGTAGTGCCTCAAGTCTTAAATATTGTCGATTTAAGCGATAAACTCCATCGCTATCCGCAGGAACTCTCTGGCGGTGAACGCCAACGCGTCGCCATTGCCCGCGCCTTGATTCATCGGCCGAAAGTGTTATTGGCGGATGAGCCGACGGGTAATCTAGACGCCTTAAATACCAAAGACATTATCGAGTTATTATTGAAAATCAATGAATTCGGCACTACTGTCGTCATGGTTACTCATAATAAAGAAATCGTTAATTCGCTGAAGCGACGTGTTATCACCCTCGATCGGGGACTGATGGCCGGTGATCAGCGTGTTGGTAAATACGTAATTTAGCTTATGTTCTTACATGCTCTCTCCCGTGGAATAATTTTTGCCCTGCAGTCATTTTGGCGCAACGTTTGGTTGTCGATTGCCACGATTTTTGTGATCTTCTTGACTTTAGTATCGGTTAACTTTTTGATTGCGGTTAATGTTATTGCTGATTCAGCTATAAATGTCGTCAAGGAGCGCATCGATGTTTCTATTTATCTGAAACCAGATATTCAAGAAAGTAAAATTGCTGAGCTTAAAACGCGACTAGAGTCTGATTCGCAGGTAAAAAATGTTGTCTATCGTTCGCCAGCAGATAATTTGGCAGACTTTAAGGCCAAACATGTTAATGATGAAAAAATTAAAGAAACGCTCGACTCACTGAATGGTAATCCGATGGGTGCCACCCTTATTATCAAGGCCAAGAATCTTAAGGATTATCCGGTCATTTTACGAACTCTAGAAGATCCGATACTGAATGAGATTATCGAAGAAAAAAATTACGACGACAATCAATTAGTTATCGACCGTATCAACCTGATTGCCAGTAATATCAAGCGCGTCATCTTGGCTATTTCCATTATTTTTATTATTATTTCAATTTTGATCGTTTTTAATACTGTGCGTATTGCGATTTTTACACATCAGAACGAAATTGCGATTATGAAGTTGGTCGGCGCGAGTAATTGGTTTATTCGTTTTCCATTTGTTTTCGAAAGTATTTTGGCGGGGCTCTTCGCTTGTATCTTAGCGATGTTTTTTATCTATCCGCTACTGTCTTTTACGCAAGGTTATATTGGCGGTTTCTTTGGGGGTGCTGATTTCAATATCATCAGTTATTTCAATGCTAATTTTTTCTTAATTTGGGGTGCGCAGCTGCTCGGCATTATTGTCATTAATGCTATTTCTTCTTCAATTGCCCTATCGAAGTATTTGAAGGTCTAGATCATAGAATAGACATCATCTTGACAGAATAGCCTTAATTGGGCTATTCTTTTTAAATCAACGAACTTTTGGCAATTATAACAATAAGGAGTAGGTGCCATGAACGTCCTAATGCAGCTTTTGGGTGAGTTCAGTATGATTGCTTTTGCGCTGGGATTCTTTATCTATTTAACCGGCATTAAGGTTGCTTGTCCGCATTGTGGCGCTAGATTCTATTATCAGAAAAATCAAAGTACTTGTCCCAGTTGTGAGCGCGACCTGGAAACGACAGAGGAGGCGACGGTTGAAGAAACCGAGCCAGAATTAGAGACTTATGTCTGCTATAATTGCGGTTTTGAGGTAGCAACCAAGGTTGATCAGTGTCCTCAATGCTCGGCCTGGATTGGTCAGTCTGAAGAGGATGAACCGGCGGCCAATAAGTAAATAATAGTATTGCTCATTGAACCAGAAGATCGGTAGCTACCGGTCTTTTTAATTTAACGCCAAAATATTGACAAAATTGGTTATTTAGGATATATTAATCTGAATCGAACTTTGATAATTTGAGTATATTTAACCATCAACCAGGAGAACAGACCCATGGAAAAAAGAAAACGCGTTTTGGTGACGGCTGGCAATACCATTGTGCCAATTGATCAGGTGCGCAGTATCACCAATATTTTCAAAGGTAAGACCGGAACTGAGATCGCCATTTATTTGGCAGATTATGGTTATCAGGTGACCTTGATTACTTCGAATCCAACGCTGCTTGCTGAGCTTATTTGGAAATATTCTGAAGCGGCGAGTGAATGTAGTTATCTGAGGACAATTGAGTCTTTGAATAACAATATCGATGAATATCGGGCCAAGTTATCGGCAGCCATAAAGGTTGTCCCGTATCGTACCTATGATGAGCTGTATCAGGCAATGGAGGTTGAGATTCGCGATGGTCAATATGACATCGTGATTCACTCGGCCGCGGTATCGGATTATTATGTGCAGGCAGTATGCGTGATGGAAGAGACGCCGGCTGATAGTTGTGCCGAGCCGCACTTGATCGAGATCGACAAGAGTAAAAAAGTCAGTTCCGATTATGAGACCATGTATCTGCGCCTCAAAAAGACGCCGAAAATTATCAGCTTGATTCGTGAACCCTGGGGGTTTAAGGGTCAGCTGGTGATGTTTAAGCTTCAGGTCGGAATTTCTAATACCGAGTTGATGGATATCGCTGGTAAAAGTATGCGCCGTTCTCAGGCTGACATTATTGTCGCCAATTGTCTCGAGTGGGCGAACGATCGCGCGATTATCATTCGGCCGTTTTCAACCCGGAACACGTCGGCGCCACGTAATGGTACACTCTGTCGGATCATCAAAAGGTCTCAGTTGCCGTCAAGGCTCGTAGCTGAGCTGGAGCGTATGGCCACTGAACCGAAAAATACGGAGGCCACTTCATGAGTAATACGATCAAAGGCAAAGTACTCTTGGGAGTAACTGGATCAGTCGCCGCGACAGTGGCGGGAAAACTAGCTAACCTGCTTTTGAACAATGGTTTTGACACACGCATAATGGCGACCGAAAATTCTTTCTACTTTACTGGCTGGACTGAGGATAAATTTATGGCAGAGGCCTGTGGAATGAGGTTTCCGGTCAAAGTTTATACACGTCAGGATGAATTCACCGGTCAAGGCTATCAGAAGAATCAGGCGGTTACCCATATTGATTTGGGTGTCTGGGCTGATGTGCTCTTGATTGCTCCTGTTGATGCTCTGACGATTGGCAAAATGGCCAATGGCTTACCAGACAATCTCGTTGCTTCCACTTATCTGGCGTGGCCAATGGAAAAGCCGATTATTTTGGCGCCAGCAATGAATACGCGGATGTGGGAACATCCTGCCGTTCAGGAAAACATCGCTAAGCTGCGTAAGTGGCATCAAGATTGTCTCACCCTGTTTGTTCCAGTCACTAAGAGGCTCGCCTGTGGCGAGACTGGTGTTGGCGCGATGGCTGATATCGGCGATATTGTTAGGGCAGTGGAATTTTACTTGTCGTAAAAGAAAGGAACAAAACAAGATGTCAACACCACTGGTTAATGAGCTTAAAGCGCTTAATGATGACCCGGAATTTTTTGAGGAAGTGGCAAGACTTGCAGCCAATACCAATGCGGCTGTCTTTAAGGAGTGTAAGAAGACTATGAATTACGATTCCATAAATATAGTAACTGCCGGATTGGTTTCTGGAATTGTTGGTGCTCTGATCAACAAAAACGGAGGCTAAAGTTATGGCCAAATTCAGTCTGCATAATTGGTGGATGCGCTGATTGCAGAAAATGACAGGTAGCGGCTTGGGTTGCTCAACCTTGCTTTATCAGGATAAGCCACGTCAGAGCCATAAGAAATAGTACTTTGAACTTTCAAGGATCAGTCTCGAACTGGTCCTTTTTAATTTGATTTTTTGGGTCTATCTTAGTATAATGAAGCCATGGAAAACACTGATTTTTTAATTTATTTTGGCGTAATTTTAGCCTCATTTTTGCTGGCAGCCGCGCTAACGCCGCTGATTATTATGATTGCCAAAAAATACCGCATCACTGACGATCCAGAAGCGGCCCTACGCAAGGTTCACGTTCAACCAACGCCCCTGCTAGGTGGCTGGTCGGTGTTTTTAGCGACCACGTTAGTAGTTCTGGCGGCGAAGCTATTTAACTTCGCTAATTTTTCTCAAATTCCCTTAGTGTTATTGTTAGGCATTATCGGCGCCTCGGCCGTAATTATTATTGGTGGGACTTTGGATGATAAATATAATTTAAAACCACAAGAGCAAATTATTTTTCCCATAGCAGCGGTCATGATTGTTTTGGTTTGCGGCTTGCGAGTCGCCTTTATTACTAATCCACTTGGCAACCTGGGTTCTGTTATTTATTTCGGTCAATGGTTGGGTTTAATCTCGGCCGGGCTTTGGTTGCTGGGTATGATGTATACCACTAAATTTTTGGATGGCTTGGATGGCTTAGTTGCTGGTATTGCCACGATTGCCGCCTTTTTTATTTTTTTGGTCTCGCTCAATTGGGATGTGCCTCTTTCAGCGACGGGAATCTGGGCATTGGCTTTACTAGGTGCTTCGCTTGGTTTTTTGATTTACAATTGGCAACCAGCGAAAATATTTTTAGGTGAAGGTGGTTCGGTACTGATCGGCTTTACACTTGGTGTTTTGTCGATTGTAAGTGGCTCCAAAATAATTACCACTCTATTAGTCATGGGTTTGCCGGCACTAGATGTCTTGTTTGTTATTGTTAAGCGATTGTTAGAAAAAAAATCTCCCTTCCACGGTGATCGCAACCATTTACATTATCAATTGTTAACCTGGGGCTTATCAAAAAAGCAAGTAGTTTTAATTTTTTATTGTTTAGCAATTGGCTTTGGTGCTTTGGGGGCGATCAGTTCGAGTTATGGCAAAATGGTATTATTTATCTGCTTAATTTTAGTTATTGTTTTGGTTTCTTTGGGATTAAAGTTCAAGCAAAAGCCACTGAATTAATTTATGAATAATTTGTTTGTTACTAAAAAACTAGGTTTGGTTGTAGTGGTTGTGGTGATAATTGTTTTGCTGATCGTGGGCATTTTTGTTTCATTTGGCGCCAAGTCAGTTAAGCTTAAGACTTTAACTATTAATGGTGGTCCGAGTGTTAAAGTGGAATTAGCAACAACCGAAGAACAATGGGCACAAGGATTAAGTGGCCGCCAAGCGTTACCGCCCGGCCAAGGAATGATTTTTCTATTTACTGATTATTCGGTCAAGAAATTTTGGATGAAAGATTTAAATTTTCCTCTTGATTTGGTTTGGATTTATGATGGCAAGATTATTGGAATAGAAAAGAATTTACCGCCGGCAGGTTCTAAACCGACAGTTTCATATGCTTCGCCTGGTCCGGTAAATCTGGTGCTAGAAGTAAACGGTGGCTGGGTTGAGGCTAATACTATTAAAGTGGGGGATGTAATATTGATTAAATAGTCAGACTCACTGTCATTCCCGTGTAGGTGGTAACAGAAACATAAAAAATGATTTATTAATATAAAACTATGTTGAAGATTTATAATACCTTAACAAAGACACAAGAAGAATTTAAGCCAATTAATCCTAAACTGGTCAGTTTTTATCAGTGTGGCCCGACGGTTTATTGGACCCAGCATCTTGGCAATATGCGCGCCATGGTTTTGGCTGATTTAATTCGCCGATCTTTGTCGTATTTGGGTTATCCAGTTAACTTTGCTCGCAATTATACTGATGTTGGTCATATGACTACTGATGATGATGGTGGTGAAGACAAGATGACTAAGGCGGCCAAGCGAGAAAATTTATCACCACTAGAGATTGCTAATAAGTATATTGCACAATTTGAAGGCGATATCGCGCTTTTGAATTGTTTGCCGCCGGATGAAAAACCCCGTGCCACTGAGTATATCACTCCAATGCAGGAAATGGTCCAAGCGCTACTTGATAAGGATTTCGCTTATGTCACCGATTTGGCAATTTATTTTGATATTTCCAAAGCGACTGACTACACTAAGCTGTCCGGACAAAAATTAGATATGAATCAAAGCGAAGCGGGCAAGGGTGATGTTGGCGATCCGGGTAAGCGGCAAGCGGCTGATTTTGCTGTTTGGTTTTTTAAAGCCGGTACGCATGCCAATGCTTTACAAACTTGGCCATATAAATTTAGTGTAGGGGAATCGGTTATTGAAGGCGAAGGCTTTCCCGGCTGGCATTTGGAATGCTCCGCTATGAATTATGCGTTATTTGGGTCAACGATTGATATTCATTTAGGTGGCATTGAGCATGTGCCAGTGCACCATACCAATGAAATTGCCCAAAGCGAAGCGTTTACTGGAAAGACTTTTGTTGATTATTGGATGCATAATGAACATTTGAATGTTGCTGGTGGCAAAATGTCTAAGTCCGAAGGTACTGCCTATGCAGTCGCTGATATTATTGCCAAAGGCTATGATCCTCTTATTTTAAGATATTTTTTCTTAGGGGCGCATTATCGTAGTAAACAGAATTTTACTTGGGAAGCGCTCGACGGTGCCAAATCGGCACTCGACAATTTAAGAGCACAATTAATTGATTATCTCGCGGACGGTATTAGTAACGGAGAAATTGATCTCGATATTAAAAACAAGTTTATTGCTGCTCTCGAAGATGATTTTAATTTACCACAAGCATTATCTCAGGTGTGGGAAATTTTAAAATCCGATCTACCGGTAGCCAACAAATATGCAACAATCATTGATTTTGATCAAGTTTTGGGCTTGAATTTAGCGCAACTAAAAGCCGAAGAAATTCCGGCAGAAATCCAAGCAGCGGCTGAAGCACGTTGGCAAGCGAGACAACTCAAAGATTGGACGGAAACAGACCGCTTGCGACTAGAACTTACAGCGGCTGGCTGGCAAATGGAAGATGGTAAAGATGACTATAAATTAAGAAAAATTCAATAAAAAAAACACAGCAAGGTTGCTGTGTTGGTAAGGTGCTTAATACTCTTCAATCCGATAAATGGCGCTCAGGTCATAATAGTAGGTGTGAATGGTAGAATTTTCAACGTCAGTTCTCTTTTCATGAACTTCGACATACCCACTATAGCTGATCGCGCTGATCAAGTTTAGACTGATAGTTGCCTCATAGCCAGTGTTACCGAGTGTATTGTCGTTGATAACGAATATTCCAGTTATCGGAACTTGAATATCAAATTTCAAGCCGAAATCCACACCAAATTTTTCTCTCAGAATTGTTACTACTACTTCGGGTAGGAATGGCAATCTCGCCTTACACATCGTTAGACTCCTTGGTTGAGGTTTAAAATATATGTCGACCTTGATTATCGCAATCAGTGTTAAGACATCTCGGATGTCCGCTGTCGATTAGTTTCTTAGCTTCCAGTAGACCGCTGGCTTGAGGGTAACCCAAGAGCTTTAATACTGGCATAATCACGTTATGATGCACAATATGATTAGCATTATGCGGATGATCGGATAATTGCTTGGGTCGAACCATGTCGCGCCAAGCTGCTACACCGTTAAGGTTAATGAATTCTAGTCTACTCATTTTTTACCTCCGGTGGATGATTTTTTTCCGCTTGAGCTTGAATCATAGCTTGCTCTCCAAGGTTCTCGCAGGCGTGATCGCCGAAACAAAGTCGGGGATCAGTGATGCCATTGGGACAGGGAGTAGTGGGTTCATTGGTCACTCGAGCGCGGGCGGGACAATCAGGACACATAGTCAGTTCCTTTTTGGTTGTTGGATTATCTGAAATTGAGAAAAGGATTAAGTGTGTTTACTATGTATTTCCACCATAAATCTTTTCAGCTTCTCCCGGTGCTAATTCTTTTTTGGACCAACGGCCGAAACGTTTTTTACAACGCTTGCACTGAATTTCGCTGACACCGTCATAATGATTCGGATCATCATAAGAATATTCAACTAGGGTAATCCTTTTGCTTTGGCAATGAGGACAGCGATCAGGAATTGGAGTTAGCATAATCCTTGTTCCCTTAGGTTAAGAATTTGAAGGCTAAGCAGATTAAGGTCATGGTGCCAATTGCAGTGATGCTGATGGCAAGTCCGACCAGTACGCCAATAATGATATCTCGTTTGCTTTTCTTTCGCAGTTCAAGTTGAATTGCCAGCTGAATTGCGGATTCATTGCTTGCCTGTAATTCTTTTTGGCGCTCTAATGCTTTTCTCTCTTGTGATTCTTTGTCCAAACCCCAGAACTCTGGAGAAATGTCTTCGCCGTATCTTGGCCAGCCCATAATGCTTGCTCTCCCTTTCAGGTTGTATTGACAGAATATTGTTAAAGTGCTAAAATTACTCTCTTCATATAACCATATCTAATCAAATAAGTCAATGGAAGATAAAATCATTATCCGCGGCGCGCGGGTTCACAATTTAAAGAATGTTTCGCTGGAAATACCGCACAATAAGCTAACGGTGATGACTGGCGTCTCGGGAAGCGGCAAGTCTTCCTTGGCTTTTGATACCATTTTTGCTGAAGGCCAACGCCGTTATATTGAGTCTTTGAGCCCTTATGCTCGTCAATTCTTGGGTCAAATGAAACCGGCTGATGTTGATGAAATCATTGGTTTAGCACCAGCGATTAGTATTGACCAAAAGGCTCTCTCCCATAACCCACGTTCGACCGTGGGAACTTTAACTGAGATTTATGATTACTTGCGCGTATTGTATGCGCGTTTAGGAGAAGTCTATTGTCCTTTATGTGGTACTAAGATTTCTAAAATGGCACTTGATGAAATGTTAGAGATCATTGCTGGGCGTGCTAAAGAATTGGGAGCGGAGCATGTTAAAATATTGGCTCCAGTAGTTGTTGATCGCAAAGGCGAATATTATCAAATGCTTTACGATCAATTGGCGCTCGGTTATAGTGAAGCCAGAATCGACGGCACCTATTATTCTTTGCGCGATCAAATTAAATTAACTAAAACTAAAAATCATTCAATTGATATTGTTGTTGATAAGGTGATGCCTGATGCTGAGTCGCGCTTATCAGAATCAGTGGAAGCGTCACTCGACATGGCAAATGGTTTAGTGCGTATTATTTTTTCTGATGGCGCCAAAGATTTAAGTGAAATGCTCTTATCATCTAATTGGACTTGTCCGAATGATGGTTTTGCTTTTCCCGAATTAGAGCCGCGCTTATTTTCTTTTAATTCGCCACATGGCGCCTGCCCCGAATGTCATGGCTTAGGCCATAAAGAAAAATGGGTCTTGCGCGAAAAAACCGAAGATGATGATGACGATAATAAATATGAACGTGTAGTAGAAGACTGTTTGGTTTGCGAAGGCAAGCGCTTGAATGAAAATGCCTTATCGGTAAGAATTAATAATAAAAATATTGCTGAAGTAACTGCTTTGAGTTTAGATAAAGCGCATCATTTCTTTGCTGACTATTATAATAAAATGACGGAACGCCAAAAAACGATCGGTGAAACCGTGGTTTACGAAATTTCAGCGCGCTTAGATTTCTTACTGAAAGTTGGAATTAATTATTTGACGCTCGATCGCGGTGCGGAAACACTCTCGGGTGGCGAAGCGCAACGCATTCGTTTGGCTTCCCAAATTGGTTCACATTTATCGCATACACTATACGTGTTAGATGAACCGACGATTGGCTTGCACGAACGTGATACTGATCGTTTGATTGAAACCTTAAAATCCTTGCGTGATCAAAATAATACCGTGGTCGTGGTTGAACATGACGAGCGTACCATTATGGAATCAGATTTTTTGGTTGATCTCGGTCCTTATGCTGGGAGACACGGCGGGGAAGTAGTAGCGATTGGTGAAACCAAAAAGTTGTTGGCACCAGTTGTCGCCAAACCAACGCGCGGTAAAACTGCGAAATCAGTAACAGCGCCGGCGGTTAGTACTGATTTTCCTAAATCCTTAACCTTACAATATTTACGCGGCGAAAAAGAAATTAATTTAGATCGCGCGCGTCGCGTTAAGGAAGCTGAATCTATAAAAGTGATTGGAGCGAAAGTGAATAATTTAAAGAATATTGATGCCGAATTTCCATTGCGCAAATTAGTGGTTATCACTGGTGTCTCCGGATCAGGCAAGTCAACTTTACTCTATGACGCTTTGTATGAAAACTTACTGAAAGTAAAACACGGTTTCCGTAAGGATATGCATGGAATTGCCAAGTTAATCGGCAGCGAGTATATCAATAAGATTGTCATTGTTAATCAGTCACCAATCGGCCGCACGCCGCGTTCTAATCCGGCGACTTATACTGGTATCTTTACGCCGATCCGTGAATTCTTTGCGCAATTGCCGGCCAGCCAAGAACGCGCTTATACTCCATCACGTTTTTCTTTTAATCGTCCCGGCGGACGCTGTGAATCGTGCGATGGTGCTGGTTTTAACTTGATTGAAATGCATTTCTTGCCAGCGGTGTTAGCGGAGTGCGAAGTTTGCCGTGGCAAAAGATTTAATCGCGAAACGTTGCAGGTTAAATATAAAAATAAAAATATCGCTGAGGTTTTGCAATTGACCATTGATGAGGCCGTCGATTATTTTGATGGCCAATATTTGATTACGGATAAGTTAAAAGTTTTGTCGGAAGTTGGTTTGGGTTATTTACAATTAGGCCAATCAGCCACGACCTTATCGGGCGGTGAAGCGCAACGCATTAAATTGGCACGCGAACTGACTCATACCCTAGGCTCAAAAACTTTATATCTTTTAGATGAGCCATCGGTGGGATTGCATTACCATGATATTGAATTGCTTTTACATACTCTAAATAAATTAATCGACAAAGGGAATAGCGTGATTGTGATCGAACACAATATGCATATTATTAAAGAGGCGGATTGGGTGATTGATCTTGGCCCGGAAGGTGGCGATGGCGGTGGTAAGATTGTTGCCAAAGGCACACCAGAACAAGTCGCTAATGCTAAGGACTCGTTAACTGGCAGTTATTTAAGAAAATATTTGAAATAAAAAATGCCCGCTCTGTCTTACGACATTGCGGGCTTTATTGTTGTACAATTCGCTAGTATGCGCTGGTCTAGAATCCTTTGCTCATGCTAGGTCGACCACTGCCCAAACGTTCGGACAGCTTTTGGTACCAGGGACGTCGTGTCCATAAGTTATCATACTGAGTCTGCAGTTGGTCACGTTGTGACTTAAATATTTCAATTTGTGTCGTCAGGCTATTTTCAGTCGTCTCCAATTCGACAATTCTCTGATACAGCCTGGCACGCTCGGATTCAAGGTCTTCAACGCAGCCTTGCCGGCTTGTGAGAAGGTCTTTCAATCGGCGAATTTCCGTCTGGAAACTGTTGAGCGTTGTTTCTGAGTCCTTGAGTTGTTGCTGCAGTTCCTTGACGAGCTCAGGAGCGGTTTTGTCAACCGGTAGCGGACTCAGCTCGTTGGCCACGATAGCCTGGTACAGTCCAATGACATCATCGATACAATCGCCGTAAACTTCGACGATACAATGGATGGACGCGCCACTGGGATTGAGATGTTGGGTAACTCGGGCCTCGGATCGGGAAAATTTTTCATCCCGGTAGATGCCAGGCTCGCGAAAGCCACGCACATCGCTGTTGAAGATCGAGCAGGTCCCATCCAGCAACTCGCTGAACACACAAGGAACTTTGCCGTTGGCGGCATCGATGAAGAATTGACCTTGGTCAAATCTGATCGGCAAGCTGGCAATGGAGTGATATACATTTGGTCCCTTGCTGTCAGTTCCATGTTGGCCGTGGTTCATGACCTTGTCCGCATCAAAGTAGACTCGCACTGTCGTCGGAATAAACACGGGCTTCGTTGAATTTTCCATGTCTTTGCTCCTTCTTGCTGCTCGGTGTATTCGCCTGGCTTCTACCATGACGGGCCGTAGTCAGCTTTGGAGTTGCGGTTTTGATCGTGCTGGAACACCCAGTACAAATCATTAAATTGTATCATGTTTTGTAATGTTTGTCAATAGGCGGGGCTAATTTATCCATAATACGAGAAATAAATGTTTAAATTTAAATAAAAAAAGCCCCGCCGATCATTCTATCTGGCGGGGCATTGCGTTCAAAAAAAGTACTGATTACGACTGATAGGGTCGAGTTTCACATATGGCGGTGCAGGTCATTACACGACCCTTGCCTTCGCGTGAGGTGTTCGTCTCGGTTTGAATAACGACCCATTTATCCTGATTCGGATCATCCTCGGCGAAGCATTCTTCGAGGTTCTCGTTGAGATTTTCCATCTCACGCTCAAGTTCCTCGGTCAACCTTTTCGCCAACTGTCCAATGCCCAGAAGGCCGAATTCAGTCTCAACGCCACAAACACAACCTTTCGGTCACTGACGGGGGCATTTTTTTCATCATTGATTCCTTGTTGTTGTTCGGTCAGACCTTCAGCCACAATGGCCGAAGGAAGATGAGTGTCAAAATACATGTATTATTAAAAGAGAAACCAATCGGCTGAATCATATCGGCCCAAGTCAAATGGGGTATGGCAATCACCGCACAGACACAGGACAGCCAACCCAGGGTCCAAGCCAGTTTGTTTTCTCGTTGGGGCTTTTCCCAAATCGAGATAACGGTCGGAATGGCACCAATCAGATTAACTCCGGCGGCAACCAGGATGGCAATTACTGGATTAATTGGTAAGAGCCAGAGAAAAATTCCCACTTCGGCTCCGAAGATGCAAACCTTTTCCAGTTGCGTCCAGCCACCCTTGCCCTTGATGAGTGCGAGAGTCGTAATCATGGTGACGCTGCACATAATTCCGCACATTTGCCAGTTTAGTGTTTTCGCCGAATACATACCCAGAAAGGTAATGGCGTCGACTGCAAACCAAATGATCCACGACGATTTGGCCGGACGAACATCCGGATTGGTGATCACAGCCTTAGTATAAGGAATAGCTCCGGCAATGCAGAGGATCCCGGCAATAACGCCGATAACTATTTGGGCTAGCAAAAAGTACATGCCAGGAACGAAGTTCACCAGCAAGATTAGACACGCTAGACTGTCACGCATTCACTATCCTCCTTTTCTAGAAGTTAATTCGCTCAAAACAATAATTGAGAGCGAGTCGGCAATCGTCGCAGATTTGCTCAAACCAGGGGCGACGCGCCAACCTGAGTTGTTCGGTCTGTTGATCAGACAGCTTCTGATTAGCTTCCACCAGCTTGGTTAAGCGCTGTATTTCCCGATTTGCTACTCGTAGTGCTTGGGTGGCCCGTTCAATGGCGGCGTCCTTTGCGACACCCGCCTGCTTTAGCTCGGCGATAATCCGTTGTTCGTTAGTCATATCCATCGTATTTACTCCTGTTAGGTAGTATATTTTAGAGTACGTTGATTCTAAAGGAACGCCCAGTAGAAATCATTTCATCATATCATATTTTAATAAATTTGTCAATCAAGACCAAACTGCTCGTAAACAATCGTCTAAATTTAAACAAAATTGTAAATATATTACTAATTTTGGCTATTTACTGCTATAATACCTTTAGTTAGCTATCAATTTTTATGAAAAATTTAGTTTCCATTTTGGTCATTATTACTTGCCTGGCTTTAATTATTATCGGTTTGAGTAGTAAAAATATTTGGGTTAAATCTAATGAAACTAGCGCCAATCGAGTTACCGATTCGACCTCAAATGTGAAGGCCGAGACTTCGAGCCCGGTGACTCAGCGGGCAGTTATTAGTTCACAGTTAGCCAAGTATTATCCGGACGATGGTGCTGTCGCCGTTGACTCCGCTAGTCAAGCCGATCAGAACTTTATGCTAACGCCGCGCTTGCTAGCGCAGCTAGACTTGATTGATAAGTATAAGCCGGGAATTTGTTTTGGCACACCAGTAGCGCCAACTCAACTGATGGTTGTTAATGCTTTGGACGTAAATCCGTCTTTAACGAAATACCTCAAGCAGCACTATAACTTAATGAGTGATCTAGACGTTTATAATAAATTAATACAATTGCAAAACGTTAGTTTGATTGAAACGCAAAGTAGCAACTTCGACTTCAGTTTTGAAGACGGCGAATGTTCGAATGTTATTGTCTATCAGGGGACAATTAGTGTCGCCGATAATCAGGTTAGTGTTAAAGTTATTTCTTCGGCTACTAAATCACAACCATAATTGTATGATGAAATTTTTAAAAGTATTGTCACTAGCCGCGCTGATAATCATCGGTAGCGGTTGTCAAAAGCAAGGAAGTCTAGTGACGGTCTCATTGCAGCCAGAACCCCCAGCCACTAGTTCGATCACAAGCGTTACAGCAACCTCAACCATCAAAAAGACGTCAACGCCGATTGTTGGTAGTACTGCGACGAAACCGACCTCTAGTCCAACCCAACAAGCTCAAATACCAAATGTTTTTCAATTGAATGTTGCGTTTGTGCAACAAGCACCTTTTGGTAAGTGGGATGTTGTTCATGAGGAAACCTGCGAAGAGGCTTCGATGATTATGGCGGATAAGTATTTCCGTCAACAGCCACTTACTGAAACCATTGGTGAACAGGAAATTCAAAAAATTATTGCTTGGGAAAACTTACATAATTACACAGTTGATTTAACCGCCGCCGAAACAGTCAAAGTTTTGAATGATTACTATGGCTTGTCCGCACGTTTAAGTCGCGATGTAACTGTTGATCGGATTAAGTATGAATTATTTAAGGGTAATATTGTAATTATACCAGCGGCCGGCCGTTTACTCGGTAACCCTAACTTTAAGGCGCCAGGACCCATTTACCATATGTTGCTGATCAAGGGCTATAATGATACTGAATTTATTACGAATGACCCGGGGACGCGCAAGGGTAATAGCTATAAGTATTCATATGAGCGTTTACTAAATGCCATTCATGATTGGAATCCGGTTTTAGCAAAGGATGGAATGACTGATGGGGAAATGGCACAAGGTGAAAAGGTGATTATTGTGGTTGAAGGCAAATTATAACCAAAATTAAAAGGGCGGCCTTGACAGCCGCTTTTTTTGTTGGTATAATTATATTACTGAGTAATTTACTAGGATATGCTATTTACGACTAAAACTGAATATGGCTTAAAGGCTCTGGGCTTTTTGGCTAAATCTAAACTCAAAGAACCGGTATCACTAGGGGAAATTAGCCGGCAAACCGGTATTTCTTTAAGTTATCTTGAACAGATTTTCTCCAAACTCAAAAAGGGTGGAGTGGTCTTAAGTCTTAAGGGTGCTGACGGTGGTTATGTTTTGGCGCGTTCAGCTAAGCAGATTAATTTATTTGATATTATCGAAAGTATTGAGGGTGACCTCGAAATCTTCTATTGTATGGCTAATGGCGGTTGCTCGTCTCGGGGCTGCTTAACCAAAAAAGTCTGGGTAGATTTACAAGGCACAATTACTAAGACACTAAAAAAATATAAACTAAGCGATTTGATTTAATATACTTTCAACTTTAAACACTTTATACTTTACACTTTAAACTTTCCACTTTATACTTTATACTTTACACTTTAAACTTTCCACTTTTCACCTTCCACTTTAAACACTTTAAACTTTAAACTTTCCACTAATAATATGTATACCGAAAAAGTAATGGATCATTTCAGTCACCCGCGCAATCAAGGCATTATTCCTGATGCCGATGCGATTGGCCAAGTTGGCAATCCGAAGTGTGGTGATGTCATGAAGATCTATTTGAAACTAAATAAAAACAAGACCGGAGATGATGTAATTAAAGACATTAAATTCGAAACTTTAGGTTGTGGTGCGGCCATTGCGACTTCTTCGATGTTAACGGAAATGGCTAAGGGCAAAACAATTAAAGAAGCTCTCAAAATCAAGAAATTAGATATCGCTGACGCCTTAGGTGGTTTGCCGGAACCGAAACTACATTGTTCTATTCTGGCGCATGATGCTTTAGCTGAGGCGATTAAAAATTATCAAACTAAATAATATTAAAAATATACGTCATCCTGAACTCGTGAAGGATCTCGCGACCAAAACATGAGATCCTTCGTAAACTCAGGATGACAACAAAGCTAAATAATCTAAAATATGTCAGAATTAACTTTAAAAGAAAAAATTGAAAAAGCTCTAGACGCGATTCGACCACAACTGCAAATGGACGGCGGTAATGTGGAATTTGTCGCTTTTGATGAAGCGACTGGAGAATTACAAGTTAGAATGCAAGGCGCTTGCCATGGTTGTCCGATGGCCCAAATGACTTTACAAAATGGCATCAGCCTGGTCGTGAAAGAACAAGTGCCGGAAGTCAAAGCGGTGTTCGCCGTTTAAAATAATCAACATTTTTATGAAAGCGATCTATTTGGATAATGCGGCAACTACCAGAATCGACCCTAAGGTTTTGGCAGCGATGTTGCCTTATCTGCAGGAGGATTTCGCCAACGCCTCGTCGATTCACGACTTAGGCAATAAAAGTGCGGTCGCGGTAATGGCTGCTAGAGCCAAGGTGGCGACCTTTTTGGGCTGTTTACCGGAAGAAGTAATCTTTACCGGGGGAGCCACCGAAAGCGATAATTTGGCCATTCTGGGGCTAATTAAGGCCATTGTAGGGGCAAAATCTACTCTTAAGCCGCACGTGATTGTTTCGGCGATTGAGCACGAAGCTGTTTTAGAGCCGGCGCAGGTGCTTAAACGCGAAGGCGTGATTGAGCTGACTGTCTTACCAGTTAATAATTTCGGCTTAGTCGAATTAGCAGAATTAAAAAAAGCGATTAAACCGAACACGGTTTTGGTTTCCATTATGTTAGCTAATAATGAGATTGGCACCATTGAACCGATTACGGAAATCGGCAATCTGCTGGAGCAATTAAATTTAACACGAACACAAAAAATCTATTTTCATACTGACGCCACGCAAGCCCCCGCGTATGTTGATTGTAACGTCAAGAAATTAAAAGTTGATTTATTATCAATGTCAGCGCATAAGATTTATGGTCCCAAAGGCGTCGGGGCTCTCTATATTAAAAAGGGAACACCACTCAAACCCCTCGTCTACGGCGGTGGCCAAGAACGGAAAATTCGTTCCGGCACCTATAATGTCGCTGGTATTGTTGGTTTGGCGACAGCGATCGAATTAATTAGTAATAAAAAATCCCGCGTTAAAGAAATCGGAGAGATTAAAAATTTGCGTGATTATTTAATTAAGGCCCTCAAGAAAATTCCGCGCGCGAAATTAAACGGTGCTCTTAAAAATCGTTTGGCTAATAATGTTAATTTTGTCTTTCCGGGTGTTGAAGGCGAAAGCATCGTCCTGATGTTGTCCCAAAAGGGAATTATGGCTTCCACTGGCTCGGCTTGCTCTTCCGGATCACTTGATCCGTCGCATGTTTTACTAGCGATTGGTTTGCCGGCAGAAATTGCTCATGGGAGTTTGCGTTTAACCTTGGGTAGATATACCACCAAAAAAGAAGTTGATGCCTTTATCAAGGCGTTGCCTCCAATTATAGAAAAGTTGAGACAGATGTCACCGTTAAAATAAAAATATTAAAATCCCGCTGCCAGTTATTGGTAGCGGGATTTTTTAAAGTCGATTATTTTTTGGTTGTCGTGGCGCTAGTTGAAGCAACGCTCGTAGTGGTAGCTTTTGTTGAGGCGGTGGTCGAAGAAATTTTGATTGGTGTGGTGCTGGTTTTAGTAGAACTAACAGTAGTTAGGGTTGAAGACGTTGTCGTCAGGGGAGTGGAGGTCGCTGGTAGTGGTGTGGTCGAGGTTGTGATCGAGTTTATGTAGTTATTACGCGCTCCAAAGTTAAAGGGGCTTAGTAGACTACTTAGTCGATTCCAGTTGGCTAGAGCCGCTTTGGCCTCAATGTTCTTGATGATTTCGTTGAATTTTGCTTGATTAAGTTGACTAGCGGCGACCTCAATTTTTAAATTACTGACAACTTCCGCCTGAGTCATGGTTAAATAGAAATTGTTGTAAAGAAAAGCAAAAAACCAAATTAGGATCGCCACAATTAAGACGATGGTGAGGGGATAAATACGGCGAATCAAGGCCGAGGTGTCTAAGTTCAGTTGCTTATTTTTTTTGTCACCACCAAAAGAGAAATTAAAAAATTTCTTACTGAGTACCGGTGTCGTTGCTTGCTCGTTTTGTTCGGCGAGGGTTTCGGTTAATTTTTCGTTTGGTAGCATAATAAATTATTGCTTGATCTTCGTTTCTTCGTCCATCAGATAGACTTGGCCCGTTAAGGATAGCTGCATGGTAGAAGTGGCAGCGGTTGTGGCCCCAGTTAAATCAATATTGTCGACAATATAGTAATAGGGGGTGCCATCAAGATCGTTGGTAAAAGACATGAGGTCACTAAAAGTGCCACGAGCATTAATGGTTAAGGGAATTTTGATCAGTTGATCGCCGATTCTTTGTCCAGTAAAGTCGGGACTAATGGAGATGGCCACATGATGTTGGCTGGCCAGAGCCTCATAAATTGTCAGCAGGCTTAGCTCTTCGCCGGGTTTAATAAAGACTTGGTCGAGATTTTTGACTGAACCTTCGATGTTGTCTAATTCGTTCTTGATTCTTTTGGCATTTAAACCGCTGTTTAATTTTTTCTCTAAATCGGATTTTTCTTGGCTAATTTGATGCTTGATGGTTATGATTTTGTGGAAGGCTGGATAAATTAAAACTAGACTAACCACACCCAACATAAAAATTAGGAACAGTGAATAGATGAGATAATAGCGATAGATTGGCTGATTCTTCATAGTTGAGGCAGTTTGGTCGGGTTAAGCTCCAAACGAATAATGAAATCATTATTTTCTTTGTCGATTAAGGAGGCCATGGGTAGATCGACTGATTTGATCCAGTTAATAATGGACAATTGATTTTTGAAGTCCACTAGATCATTGCGAGTGCGCGCGCTGCCGGTAAGTTCGACGAGATTTTGCTGGCGGTAGACATGGATTTCCTGGTAAGCGACGTTGGTGGGCGCCAGTAATGACAGATCTTCGAGTAAACGACGATTAGAAATAAAATTCGCCTGCACATTACTGATTGTTTGAATGCGAGCATTTAATTCAGAGATTTTTTTATCAGTGCTGGCGTTACTGGCAATAAAAGTGGCATTAGCAATGGCTAAATCCACTAGTTCTTTCTCGAGATAATAACGCGAGACCCAGAGCAGAGTCGCAATAATTGTGGCAAACAAAAATAATAAAGTCAGCGATTCTTTGATGGCTTCGTAAAGTCGCGTATTGCGTAGAGCGATTTTTTGTTCTTTGGGTATTAAATTAAGGGCGATCATAAAAAGTTTCTGGTTGTAAACCTCGAAGGCCTAAGCCGAAAGTGGTGATGAATGATTGACTTTTGGCTGGCGTAAAGAAGCCCTTGTTAGGATTAGTGATAACCGTAAAGGGCTCACTAATTGTTGTGGCAATGTCGGTTGATTTCTTAATAATCTTGGCTAAATTCAGCATATTGGAGCCGCCACCACAAATAATTATCGCTTTAATTTCCTTGGGGTTGATAAAATTCTCGTAATAAAAATTGACCGCATTCAAGATTTCGCGCGCCAGTTCTTCAATTGTTGGAGCCAGGATTTCTAAAACTGCGCCTTGGCATTTGGTTTCGTCGAGGCCACAAATAATCTTCGCTTCTTCGGCTTGCGGCAAGGTTAAGTCTAGGGTCTGGGAAATGACTTCATCAATTTGGTTTCCGGAAATGTTGAGACTAACCGTGAACTGAATGGCATCACCGTCGTAAAGGAAAAGACCGGTGCGATTTTGACCGATATCGATAACGATTTGCGGAACATGATTTTTGTTGATGTCAATGAGAAGATTACTGATAGCGGCGGCTTCAATTTCTAAAACCACTGGAATAATTCCCGCTTCTGCAAAAATCTTGAGGTAATCATTAACTAGCGTTTTGGGCGAAGCCCCGACAATAACTTGACAAGTGGTAGCATCTTTTTTAACTATTTGATAATCCCAATAAATTTCCTCCATACTTAGTGGTAAGGCCTGAGGTAAAACTTGTTCAATTAAATCTGGAATTTGCGAATTTGAATTAATTTCAAGATTAAGGGTTTTAAGAAAAGTTTCCGTTTCCGGTAGCGAGATCACCGCTTCTTTGGATAGTTGACCGCGACCGATTTTGGTTTTTAGTAATTTATGTAGATGCGCAATAAAAACTTCCGGCTGTTTGATTTCGCCTTTAACTAAGCAACCGACTGGCAGCTGTATTTCGTTATAGATTTTTAGCTTGGGGTGTTTACGTCCGGTCGAGAATTGCGCTAAGCGCAAAGTCTGATCGGAGATATCTAAACCAAAAGCTTTTTCTTTAGTCGAAAATAACGACACGATAATTTTTTAGTTACTAACAAAAATAATTAGTGGATGTTACTTATATTATAACACTAACTGGCAATTAAAGAAAATATTTTGACAACGTTTAATTGATTTCGGGGTATTATTTAGTATTCCTCTTCCCAGTGATCAACAGTAACGATTGGCGAAAATTGAGGGTCGCTGCCTAAAACAATAGGATTGTCATAAGTCAAGTAGATCCCTTTCACGCTTGATACCGATAGTCCATTGCCGCCGATAATTGCCCCGGTTACGTATACATCATTGGGCAGTCCAGAAAAAGTAATGCCATTAGCCGTGTAGATGAGGCCTGTTACGTTCATTCCTTTGAGGCAAGACTGAAAATTAATTCCATTCATGCTTATAATCCCCGTCGCATCAGTCGGGTTCAGTCTATTGATTGTTAGGTAGGTTCCATTGCAGTATGAGCCGGAACAACAGTCCGATGTTGCTTGACCGATAATCATGCTATTTTCTGCTACCAGCGCCCCATTTATTACGAGGTTAGTACTGCCCTTAATCGTGATACTGCCAGTAACATAAATAACGCCATTAAGAGTCAGCGTTTTACCCTGATTGGCTGCTAATAAATTACTAAATTCGGTCTGGCTATAAATATGCCCATTTCTCGTAGCCATCGATTTGTAGGAGTCTGGATCATTGGAATTAGTAACAGAGATCGCTGGCATTGGGGTAGAGGTGGGAGCGGGGTTGTCGTGTTTGTCGGCAGTAGATGAGGCGTATAAGAGGGCACCACTATTAACAATTAAGTTGTTGACGGCTCTAACTGATCCATTTACCCTGACGACGCTTGATTGCATTATTTGGGTGTTATTATTAGAAAACATGCCGCCGTTAGTAACGTAAAGTTTGGAATTATTAATATCAATGCCGTTGGCCGAATATTTAGCTGTTCCCGGCAATACGGTAGAAGTAATTGCCTTATAAACTCCGGCTTCAATTACTCGACGTGAAGAGTTTGTTCCTAGATTGAGGTTGGCAGTAACCGTGATAACACCTCGAGCATTATCAGTATTTTGGATGTGAATAGTGTAGGAGCCATTGGGGTAGAGTGCCGAACTTCTGGTGGTGGTAACTGCCCAGGTTGGATCATCTTCAAAATTAGTTTTCCAAGTTGAGTCATTTTTTAATTTCCAAATCGCTTCAGCTACACCGGCTTCTGCCAAATAGTAGGTTTGGACGGAAGTTTTTTGGCTGCTGGCAATACGACGTTCAGTTAATGTAAAGCTGGTCGCATAAATGGCTAATGATAATATTAAGAGCATAACTAGCATTGCTGTTACTAGAACAAAACCAGCCTGAGAAGTTTTTGTTAAGCGTAATTTACGCTGATAAAAATTAAAGGTTGCGGCCATAAACTGAAGTATTGATAATGATATTTTTATTATTTTTAGTTAAATATAAATTAATATTAATCAGGCTTTCACCCCAAAACTCAATATCGTCGATGTATTCTCCGATTATTTTTTCATCGAGTGTTTGTTGAATTGGTTGACTGTAAGGCGGATCGCTATCAGTGTCAAAGAAATGGACGTAAGCAGTTGAGCTCGCAGCAAAATAATAGATGATTGTCTGCCGTTTAAGATTGGTGCCATCCATGAAATAACGAATATATCGAATATCGCTGGTATTGTGTCCGTCTTGAAACATAATCTCTGATGGTAATAGATTGGGGTTCGAATTCGATTCTGGAAGTTGCGTGACAACCTCTGGTGTTTGTCGCACCTCGCGAACAATTCGGTCCAAAATAACGCGGCCATTTTGACTTAATTCCGCCTTGGTATCAGTTTCCGTATAGACTCTCTGACTAATAATATAGACGCCACTGATTAAAATAAATATCAAGGCCGCAATGGAGATAGTGATTATAACTTCAATTAAACTAAAAGCCCTCTGTTTCATAATTATTTTTGACTTATTAAAATTGTCACTGGTAGACTACTGGAAGTATTAATCGTCGGAAGGTGGTAAAAGACGGTAACAGTAATTTTTTTGAGCCCCAGATCAGCAGTCGAGGTATTCAGGTTACTGTCAACGGTTGTGACTACAGTTTGTCGCTCGTAATTATAAAAGGGGTTTTGAGTGCTGGTGGCTAAACGATGACGTGCTTCAATCGTGCTGGTGCCGATACTTTCATAGCCTAACGAAAATAGCTCCTCGATTTTTGCCTGCGCCAAATCAGCAGCAACTGTTTCTTGCTCGGCGTTTTTGGAAATTTTTAAGGCTAAAGGAAAAAGTTTAATGATACCCAAAATACCGATCGTTAAAACGGCGACCGCTAAGACGGCCTCGATCATGGTGATACCGCGTTTGTTATTAATCGATTTTAACATAGCCCGATGGTTTAATTTCTATGATTGCCGTATGATTGAGGGGATTAATGAGGGTAATACTGCCAATAGAGAGTGCTGCCCCTGTGGCATTGAAAGTGACGGTACTGCTGGTTAGACCGCTAATATTTTGCAGACGAATATTATTTTTTATGGTTACGGTTTTAATGGCCGTGCTGGTAGCTGTATTTTTGATTTGATAAGAGTTGGAGTTGACGTTAAAGCTGACGCTGTAGTTGACTTGCGTAGTGACGGCCAGTTGCTGGGCATAACGCAAATCAGAGGTTAAATCACGGGTAGCCGAACTAAGATTGTAGTTTTTGATGGCACCATCAAAGAATGGCACACAAATAATGGCGATGATGGCTAAAATGCCAATCGCAATTAATAATTCTATTAAAGAAAAGCCCGCAGGCGTAGTTTTGATAACTAACATTAAAAAGCTTGAGTCAAAGAATAAATTGGCAAGATAACGGCGATGGCCAGGCCACCGACAGCGGCGCCCATCATCAACATCAGAATTGGTTCGATGATAACTGGCAGATTTTCCATGGTTTGTTCAACTTCTTCTTGATAAAAATCAGCCATATTTTTTAGAACAACGTCCAAGGCTCCAGTTTCTTCACCGACTGAAATCATCTGAATAACAATGGGCGACATAATATTAGAATATTCTTTAAAAATATCGGCGATCTTTTTTCCTTTTTTAACTTTTTCCGCTGCTTCTAATAAGGCTCGTTTATACAGTTCGTTGTTTAAGGTATTGGCGGTAATCTTCAGGGCCTCTGGAATGGCGATATCGGTTTGAATGAGATTACTTAAATTAAGTGCGAGTCTAGCAATATTAACCTTTTTAATAATGTCTCCAGCAATCGGAGTTTTAAGCAGTATTTGATGCCAGATGGGGCGACCGAAGCTAGTGCGTGTCCAACGTAAGAACAGAAAAATAAAGATAATCAGAGCCGGAAAAAAGATTAAGCCGTCGTTTTGGGCGAAATTAGAAATGCCGATTAAGATTTTGGTTGGCAATGGTAAATCGACATTCAAATCTTTAAACATTGAAGTGATATTGGGCAGCACAAAGAAAATTACTAAAGCCCCAATGCCCAACATCGCGCAAACGATGATGACCGGGTAAGTCATGGCATTACGGATTTTAGTTTTTAAGGTGTGATCTTTTTTGGATTGAATATATAAGCCATTAAGAACGCCTTCAAGACTGCCAGACGCTTCGCCGGCAGCGATCATGTTAATGAAAATTTCACCGAAATCCTTAGCATAGGGCGTCAAGGCTTCGGCAAAAGATTTGCCCGCTGTAATTTTTTCTTTGGTGTCGAGTAGGATGTTTTTTAATTTTGGGCTTTTGGTTTGATCGGCAATAGTATTGAGGGCCTCACCCAGTGGTAATCCCGCTCGAATCATAACGCCCAAATTTTGCAGTAAGAAGATTTTAGCCGTGGCGGGAATTTTTTGGAGATTAACAAACCAGAATTCAATTTTAGTCATAATAATTACTATTCTTTAGTGACTCTTAGTACTTCTTCAATCGAAGTAATGCCGCTTTTGGCCTTAATGAAACCATCTTGCAAGATCGTGATCATGCCGTTTTTGACGGCGGCTTTTTGTAATTCGGCGCGGGAGGCTTTGGTTAAGATCATTTGGCTGATTTCATCATTGATTTCAATGATTTCATAGATTCCAAGACGTCCCTTGTAACCACTGTTATTGCATTGTTGGCAGCCACGGCCGCGATAAAATAAAACGTTCTTGATTTTTTGTTTTTTGACTAAGAAGCCGAGTTGACTGAGATTTTTTTCAAGTTCAGGAATGTTGAATTCTTTTTCTAGTTCTTTATAAGTTTTGGCGTCCAGATTATAACTCTCGATGCAGTTGCGGCAGATTTTTCGGACTAAACGTTGAGCAATAATAATGTTGATAGTTGAGGAAATTAAAAAGGTTGGTACGCCCATATCGATGAAACGGGGGATAGCAGTAACGGCGTCATTAGTATGCAACGTTGAGAGCACTAAATGCCCCGTCATAGCGGCGTTAATAGCGATGTCCGCAGTTTCATTGTCACGAATTTCGCCCACCAGAATAATGTTCGGATCTTGGCGTAAAAAGGCGCGGAGTGCTCCAGCGAAAGTAAAGCCGATTTTTGGTTGTACTTGGCATTGATTGACGCCAGGCATTTTATATTCGATCGGATCCTCAATTGTGGAGATGTTGACCTCTGGTTTGTTAAGTATTTGTAACATGGTGTATAAGGTCGTGGTTTTACCGCTACCGGTTGGACCAGTCACCAGCACCATGCCGTGTGGTTTGCTAATATTACGTTTGACGATTTCTAAGACTTGCGGTTGAAAACCCAGTTGCTCTAAGCTCATTTGTTGGGCTTGATCTGGCAAGAGACGCATGACGACTTTTTCACCATCAAAAGTGGGAATAATAGACACACGGAACGACACTTGATAGTCAGAAGTTTTGATTTTGAAACGGCCATCTTGGGGTAAACGGTGTTCGTCTAATTTTAGATTGGAAAGAATCTTAATTCTCGCAATAATACCAGCATGGGCGGTTTTTGGTAGTGTCATTACTTTGCGTAAAATACCATCAATACGATAACGCACGGACACCTCTTGATCGGTCGGCTCAATATGAATATCGGAAGCCTTTTCTAAAATTGCGTATTCGAGGAGGGTGTCAACGACGCGAACTACTGGCAAGTCTTGGGCCAAAGTTTTTAAATTTTCTTCTTTGGTGATGTTTTCGAGGCCGTTATTATTACTATTTTCTTTTTCACCAAGAATTTCTGCTGACAAACCCTTATGGTATTGTTTAATGATTTCACTAATATTTTCTGGGCTGGTTAAATGTAAACTAATCTCTAAATTAGTTTTTTTGCCTAAGTAGTCGAAGAGTTCGATATTCGAAATATCTAAGGTCGCAATTTTTAGTTCTTTGTCATCTTTATCAAAAGCGATTGTTTGGTGTGCCTTGGCAGTAATTTCGGGAATAATAAATAAGATATCCTTGCGAATAATGCGACTTTTAAGGTCAATATAGGGCAGTTTATAATATTTAGCTGCTGCCTCATAAATAACTTGGGAAGAAATAATTTTCTTTTCCAATAGAAAATCTTCGAGTTTTTTGCCGGCGGTGCGTGCCTTGGCCAGATAATCTTTTAGTTCTTTTTCTTTTAAGATGTTATTGGTCAGCAAAATTTCCTCAAAATCTTTTTGACTAAGCATAATTGTATAAATTACGAATTACGAAATTAAGAATGATAAATCAATTCTTAATAGATGTTTGTCGCCTTCCGGGGCATTAATATTATCATTATTATAACATAATTTCATAAAGTAAACAAAATTTAAAAACCACTAAGAGATTATCTTAGTGGTTCGAAAGTTCAAATTGTTAAAAAATGTATCTGATGCCTTGCTTGGCATAGCCTACAAAGTCACTGACGTCATGCTTATCAAAGTTATCATCATAATGTTTGAGTAGCATTTTCTTTTTTATTTCCGGTGGCAACTGTTTCAAGTCAGTTAGCGGTGCATGGACGGCACCGGGGAAAAACTGAACGTCATGGAACATCATCTCAGAGCGATCGGCATACAGTTCAATCAACTCCCGATCGAATTTAGTGTCACCAGAATAGAAGACACGGTCATCGATCAAAAGTCCATAGCTTAAAAAGGCCGCTTCCCAATTTTTGGCTTGCTCGGGAATATGGACCGTGCGGAAGATTTCCAAATGAATGCCTTCATAATCAAGCTCAAAAGTTTCTCGCGGTTGATGCGTTTTCCAGCCGGGATGAATAATATCAAAGAGATCAGTAACCATCATGCTATGGCCATCACTAATCGCTTCTTCATTCCATTCCAGCCCGCCGCGCAGCGTATTATCCCAGAGGACCCGCTGATATTCTCGACAAATAATCATTTTGATTTTCGGATGATTGAGTAGTGGCCGGCCGATGTAACGATTTTGTAAAGCCAGGCACTCAAAACCGCCGACATGATCGGCATGAGAGTGGGTGGGCAAAACGCAACGGATATCTGTTGGCTTTAAACGTGTAGTTTTGGCAATAGCCATTTTACCATCGGCGCCGAAATCTACCAATAAGTGTGCCTGACCTTTGATAATCAGCGCGCACGTATTAAAATGGCGGGTCGCGTTGGCCGATCCGGTACCAATAAAGAATAGTTCTAATTCTCCGTTGTTCGTTAAAGAGAGCGTATCTTTTTTCAGTAACCGTTTGGTTTTCATGGTCAGCCTCCGTTTGACTAGTTGTTGTAAAGTTCTTAATTAACTTACTAAACCATGACGGCGCCGGAAAATAAATTCCGACGCCGAACATAGATTGCTAAGTTACTCAGTGATATTAATTGCTACTTTAGCAGCGAGTTCTTGGTAAGTCAAGGCAGTTTCTTTGGCGATGTTATTCCAGTCGTATTCGCTGGCAGCGCGAGCTTTGGCTTTAATGGCGAGATTATTCATGATTTCTGGATTAGCTAAGGCAAATTTAAGTTTTCTTTTTAGGTCATCAACCGATTTATTGGCGAATTCCAGTGAAACGCCTTCAGCGGCTTCTTGGTTTTCTTCAATATTGGAAATAATTACCGGTACGCCGTAAAGCATGGCTTCTAATAATGCGATTGATAATCCTTCTGCCTCTGAAGGCTGAATGAATAAACCGGCATTACTAAAGAGGGTAGTTAGATCAGCGCCGGACTTTTGACCGGCAAAAATAATATTTGGGTTGTTCTTGGCGAGGTCTTTGATTTCATTGACGTAGGAGTCAGAGTTAGCCCCATCGCCGACGATTACTAATTTTTGGTCAGTAGTTAAATGATTGTAAGCTTTAATTAAAGTATGCAAGCCTTTGTGGCGGACAATGCGAGAGATGGCCACGATATAATTTTGTGGTTGCAATGATAGTTTATTCAAGATTTCAGTTTCGTTGGTCGGATGAATAGCGACGCCATTAGGAATATATTTAGCGTGAGTGTTGTATTGGTAGCGACTGTATCGTTCTAGAGTTTTGGAAATAACGATTGTTTGATGCGGAAATTTACAGGCTGCCCATTCACCAATCTGTAACATTAATTTCGCAAATACGCCCCATTTTTGGTGTTGGCGATCTAAACAATGGAAAGTGACAATAACCTTGGTTTGTGGTTTAAAGATTCTTGGGATCCAAGAGAGTAATGCCGGACCGACACCATGATAATGAATAATGTCATAATCTTGGCGCAGGGCATGCAGACTGGAAATTAGGGTATGTGAAATAGCATCGAGATGCTTAGTGTTGAAAGATGGGGTGGTAATGACATTAACTCCGTTCCACTGGTAGGTTTTAGCAGAATTTCCAGTATAGTGCTTCCGAGCATAGACATAAATATCAAAACCTAACCCTGCCATTTTTTGGGAGAGTTCTTCGACGTGTTTTTCGATTCCACCTTGTTTGGTTGGAACGCCTTTTTGGCCGATGTAAGCGATTTTCATATGATATTTGTAGTTGTATATCTCAAAGCTAAAAGCTAATCAATAGATAATTATAGCAAAAATATTTGATATTGTCAATGATTTTATCCACAGTGGTGTTGATTAATGTCGATTGATTACCTAAATTTAGACAAAAAGAAAACCGGTCAGACAAGTTATTAGCTTGGCTGACCGGGCAGGGGTTTAAAAGGTACTTTTAGACGGAGGCTTGGAAGGCTTGCTTGCCTTCCGAGTTGGCAACAAGCGGCATGAGCTCACCGTTGAGGGTGATAATCACAGCGTCGTTGGGCACAAATCCATCGAGTGATACGTTGCCATTGGTGACAACGGTACAGCGCAAGATTCGGCTAATATTTGACCGAAACTGCGTGACCGTCCCAGAGGCGATACCCTGCGAGGAGACGTCCCAAAGTTCGCGTTCAATCCAAACCGCCGAAGGCTGATACAGTTCCAGCCCGATATGACCGCTGGCCGGGGCGTTCGTGGCAGCGAGTGTCAGGTAGGTCCCATTCCAAACGAGGTCGATCCGGAGCTTCTTGGTATCGGCATTGGTCGCGACGTGCACCGTACGGGTAATCGAGCTGGCGTTGCCGGCACGATCAACTGCATGGTACGTCAAGACATAGTTCCCAACGACGGTCACATTAACGTTGCCAGTTACGGTAACGTTCACAACACCGTCGACGGCATCGTAAGCGGTGGCGCCCGGGTCAACCCAGACTCCGCCGACGATCAAATTGACCGTAGCCGAACCATTCAGCGTTATCACGGGAGGCGTAACGTCACCAACTGGCGGCGTCACGGCCCTAAACTTGGCGACGACCTTGACGGTTTCGCTGTTCATCTGCACCGAGGCGCTGACACTGGTAGTACCCAGTTCATCGTTCACTGTCCAATCCACGAATTCGAATCCGGCATTGGCATTGGCCTGAAGGCTAACGTCTTTGCCGTACTCATACTCGACGAGGGAGGGGTTAACGGTGACGCTGCCAGCTCCCGGAGGGGAGATGGAAACGATCAGCTTTGACATGTTCGACTTAAAAACGGCGATCAGAAGCACGTGGCCATCCATCTTGACAGATGCGTTGGCATCCAACCAAGGCGATTCGTCCGTGTTAACGGTCCAGTGGTCAAAGATGAAGCCTTCGTTGGCCACAGCCTGGACATCGACAGTAACACCGGCAGCGTAGAGATCCTGATTCGGACTCACGCTAATTCCGCCGGCATTGGCAGGCGAAACCATGGTCGAGAGATGATACAGACCGGTTGGCGGCGGCGTTATGCCGTAGTGCCCGGGACCGTAAAAAAGGGTCATGGCACTGCGACCATTACCACCAATAACGGTTAGAATGATCCGGTCGACAGCGTCGCCCGGCTTCAGACCGATGTTGAAGGTATCATCGTTCAGGTTCTCGCCGATCATGGTGGCAATCGTGCCACCGATAGCGGCTGCAGCTGTTCCTCCCAGCAAGATCACGCCAGTGCAAGTCAGACACTTTTCGGCGTCTGCACTCTTTGCGGTGGCCTTGGTGGCGGGGAAGATGTTAATCGGTCTGGACACAGTCTCGCCCACCAGGAAAACTTCTCCCGTGGCTCGACCAAACCCGTTGCCTCCCTGATAGGTCATGGAGACCTCAGCTCGGGCATCGACGACCGAACCCAAAGGGTTCAGGGTTGTCTGGACCGGATAGCCGGCCTCATTCAGGGTGTTCTGCATCACGGTCAGGTTGGAAGTGTCGGGGCAGCCTGTCAGGCATACTCCCAGTGACATCAATACGACGGCCAGTAACAGAGTCTTCTTCATGATCTTTCATCTCCTGTTTCGTTTTTTTGCCTCGAGTCTGGCAACCATATAGCTGCCAAAACTCATATCCATTGAGTTGACAGCTACAGGCCGTCAGAGCTCGTTTTTCATGGCTTTCAAGGTACAATAAGCTAAGACCACAAAGTCTTACTTAATAGACTATTATATCATGCCTATCAAAAAATGTCAATAGGCAAACTGGTTGACTACTGACATTTAAAATTGGCTAGTATTTGTAATTTATTTTACCTAAATTTAGCTAAAATATTTGATTAAAAAATAATAATTATTTAATCTTACCACCGCTAGCATCCTCGGGAATTTTGGAGGTTAGATTTGGCAGACTGAAATTCATGGTTTCTCCGGTGAATTTGTCTTGGCCGCTAGCCTTGATATTCTGCAATAAGTCCGCTAGTTGGCCAGTTTGACCCTTGGTTGGGATCAATTCCACCTCAAAAGCGGTGCCGACCTGTGGATAACTTACGCTCGGGGCGACTAATTTTTGGATTTCCCAGCTGACGGTATTATTATCGCTGGCGAATTTAACGGGTTGCGGTGAGGTAGCACTCAGACGACCAGTGGGTCGAACGTTGGCTGGCAGGGTTGCTGTCAGTTGAACATTTTCAGCGTCGTTATAATCAGTTTCGGCGGCAAAGAAAATCCAGTACTTGGTTGCTTGTCCCACGATTGGTGGTAATGGACCGACGCCTAATTGGTCGCCTTCGTTTAGTCGATATTTAGCGACAGCGGTTAGAACCAGATTGGTGGAAATTTTTTGGGTGAGTTGCTGGCTAATTGCCGTTAGCTCAGGCGTACCGGTTTTGGTATCATGGTAGGTTGCAGTTAGTTTGGCTTGAACTATATAGTTGTTAGGATTGGTAGGTTGTTCAACTTTAGTGTTCAGATTTAACTGATACTTAATGGTGCCGGTTTGACCTGGATTAATTGCTTTCAGCTCCGGATACTTGGTTTGGTCCAAGACAATTTTTTTGTTGATACCAGGAATCTCACTTTCTAAATTTAGAATCACCATTACCTTAGTGGCGACAGCGGCACCGTCATTTTTGTAATTGATCGAATAGGTAAAGGGAACGCCAGTTTTGATGTGGTCGCGATCTTTGACTAAGTCCAGCGTTAAATGTGGTTGCTGGTTGATGATTAAGACGCCTTGATCGAAATAACTCTGGATGGAGTTTTTGGCGGGATGCGTCAACAGAAAAATGTTTAGGCCGAAGAGACTAATAATGATGAGCAGTAGTATCACGTCGGCAATTAAGTGTGCGAGCCAGAAATTATTAGTTGGATGATAAAACTTTTGGTAACGATTTTTGGCCGGAACCAAAAAAACGTTTAAGGTTTTAATAAATATACCATTAGCTGGAGCTGGAGTGGCCGGACTTAATGGCCGCGTTTCGACTTTGATTATTTTGTTTGATGTTTTTTTCATAGTTATTTAGCGTTAGCGGTAAAGACACCACTTGATAGAGCAACGACTTCTACTTTGCCATCACCATCAACATCAGCCACACTGACGTTGACGCCTTGGCGGCTATTGGTATCAAAAGCAAACCACTCTTTGATTAGTTGTCCGGAAGCATTAAAGACTTTGACGTGAGGGCCGCCAGTGACGCCAGCACCAGTAACAACCTGATTGGTATTGTCGCCACTTAAATCACCGCAAGCAACATTAACGCCACCACGGAAATTTGAGTTATAAGCAAACCATTCTTTCAATAATTTTCCGGTTGAAGTAAACACTTTAATATGGGGACCGCCACCAGATCCAGCGCCCGTAATAATTTCAAATTCGCCGTCATTATTTAGATCACAGGCAGCAACACTAGCGCCGAGATTCTTCCAGAGAGGGGAATAGGCAGTGAAACTTTTGTTGGTGTCGATTAAATTATGATCAAAATATTTAATTAAGTTGGAACCACCCTTTTCTGGAGCGACAACAATTGATAACTCCGAATCAGACGGCAGTTTGGTTAAGGCTAGATTAAAGCCACCGCGGAAGTTAAGACCATAAGGGTAAACGGTTTTAAGATTATTACCATTCTTATCAAAGAGTGAAATGGAGCTTAGTCCGGCGGTGAGGATTTCATTCTCGCCATCGCCATTAAGATCAGTTTTAATAACTTTGTTGCCGCCGGTAAAGTTGGAATTATAGACGAAGAAACCCGTACGCTTAACTTGTCCGCTACCACTAAAAATTCTAGCGAAAGAACCATTAGTATAAACAGCGTCCGTTAATTCATTTAAAGGTTTTAATAAGATAATAGCGTCCCCAGCGGGTAGCGTCAGTTGATTGACAATCGAACCATCATTGGTGGTTTTGTCTTGAGTGCCACGGATTTTTTCTAATTCAGCGTCGAAAGAAAGTTTTTGTGCTTGTTGACTAGAATTTAATAAAACGACGCCGTTTTCAAAATTGCGTTGCCAAACAGCGGCACTCCAAGCTTTGTTGTTGGTTGTAAGATTGATAGGATTGCCGGTTGGTTGACCGAGACTGACATTATATTCATCATACCACCATAATTGTTCACGCAAGTTCGGACCATAGTCAAAGCTGTAATAGGCGTTAAACATTAAGGCGCTAGCCAGGCCAAAGCGCATGGTTTGGTAATCATTTTGGTTACCGGTATTATTGCTATCGGAATTGATAATGTTAAAACGGGGCTGATAGCCGGAATTGGTAGAAATTTCTAATTTTGGCATTTGGCCATTAAAGCCACCCTCCCAATATTCGGGGAAACCTTCTAGCTCTCGGCCATTGGTGTATTGTGAATAGTCACCATCACCATTGCCAATAATTAGATAACGAGAACCGATGGAGGCGCGAAGTTTTTCGAAAAAGGTGTTGTAGGATTTCTGCCAAGCACTATTAACCACTGCGGCAGAATCGGCGCGGCCATCGTTATTGATATCGATGTTATTGTTGAGGCTCGAAACATTCTGCCAAGTATTATCGAATAACAAGCCATCCCAAAGTCCCGAGGACAAGAGTTGATTGGTGTAGAAGTTAACTAAATAATCGGCATAAGTTTGGCCATTGTTATCTTTGGTGCCCAGGTTCATCATTACGTTGCCCGCCCAAAAACTAATGTCTTCACCGTTAGCGGTTTTTAGATGCCAGATGTTTTGATCACCTTTGGCGAGTTGATGCCACATACCGTAACCCGCCGGCTCAATCGAGTTGAGTCGGCTCGTCGGCATTTCATTGGCCGAGGTATAGGCTAAGATAACTATTTTTGGATTCAATTTTCTAATGTCGCGAATGGCATCAGCGCTATAAGTCTGCGCTGTCATATCGAGAACAAGTACGTCCCATTTGGCAAGCTCTTTAGCAACTTCCGGAGTAATGGGATTGCGCCAGTAAAGATTAACCAGGCGGGGATAGTCATGATTCGGGATCAAATAGGCCTGGCCTTGTTCAATATTGATCTGGTAAAAGGGGATGGTTAATAAGGCTGATAAAGTGACTAGCAATATCAAATTCACCAGCAACATATTGATGCGGCGCAAGGGCTTTTTGTGGCGAGTGATCGCTGTTTGGTAAATGGCTAGTATCTTATGGTAGTAAGCTTGGCCATCGTATTTTTGGCTTTCCTGTTGTGCTTGATCGCCTAAATAGTTTCTTAAGGTTTCGTCAGAAAGTAATCGTGTTAGTTGTTCTTTTAGGGCACCTAAATCAGACACTTCATAAAGCAGTCCTGTTTTTTCATTTTCAATTAGTTCAGGAATTGCTCCGACTTTGGAGGCAATAACCGCCTTGCCCAAAGACATGGCTTCGAGTACGGTCAAACCGAAAGTTTCGTGGACGCGAGAGCAATTGACGACAAAGAGTGAGTTCTTAATTAACTCAATAATCTCGCCCCGATTCTTTTGGCCAACTAATTCAATTTTGTCGGCTAGGCCGAAGTCATTAATCTGTTGCTGTAATTGCGTTTCATTGGGTCCGGCACCGGCGATTTTTAGTTTTAGACCATTAACGCCAATATTGGCAAAGGCAGTAATCAGACCGCTAAAACCCTTACTTTCATCGAGGCGGCCGTAACTGAAAATATATTTTTCGCTGCTAGTCGCTACTGGTGCCAATGCTGCTAGTAAGAATTCATCAGGCACGAAATGAGGTTGAACAACTATTTTGTTCGGATCAAAACCATGTTTAACTAGTTGGTTTTTCACAAACTCACTGGGCGCGATAAAGAGGTCAACGTTGTTTTGGTAAACTTTAAGATAGCGATGAAGCCAGAATTCAAGGTGCAGAATCAGATCAGTTAAGAGTGAATCTTTATGTAGAAAAGCGCGACCGTCAGCGCGAAGAGTATAGTCGTGGCGAATCAATTTAAAATCATGAACCGTCATAACAACGGGCACACCGAGACGCTTAAGTGTCGGTAAGATTGAGGGTGAGAGTTGATGATAAATATTATGAATGTGGGCAATATCTGGTTTGGTTTCTAGTACTACCTTTTGAATTAAACGACTCGCCTTGAAGGACCAAAATAAACGCGGTAAACGATAGAGGGATTTAAGGGAAAAGCCACTGAGATCTAAATCTTCAATAAAGAGTGATTCTTGTTCGCAGGGGATATTTAAAGGATTTTTTTGAGAAAAACAAACCACCCCTTGGCCGTTGTTCTCCAAGAGTTTCTTGAGTGCTAAGAGGTGGATTTCAGCTCCGCCCTTGGCGTAAAGATATTTGTTGATCTGTAAAATCTTCATGGTATTAAGCTAATTCCTTATTGACTGGTTTATTATTAATTAGGGTCGCAGTTCGCAGTAAGCCGAGAATGATCCAGAGCCAGATACCCATTAAATTGGTTTCTAAGTAGGGTTGGAAAATACTGGAAATCAGAAAGACGGCTAGTGCACCGATCAGACCTAAATAGTATGGTGCTAAATCGGCAGATTCAAATAGCTTCTTTCTGATACTTAAAAGGACGGCGAGAATAAATAGTCCTAAAACCGCGATTCCTAACAGACCGGTTTGGACCATAATCGCTAGGGGTGAATTATGGATATTGCGAAGTTCTTCAAAGTCTTGCCAGTCACCAGTATCAACTAAGATTTGATGACCAAAACCAACACCGTAAAATGGATTTTTTAGCCATTCGATTTTGGCTTGACCCCAAGTGTCTTCACGCCAACTGGCTGAGCTATCCTCACTGAGATTAACGACAGTAGCCGCTCGTTCGATCAGTGCATCAAGATTCGCCGTGACTTTATCCATTGATCCCGAGAAGTATAATAAATTTGAAGAAAGAAAAATAAATAGCACGAGAGCGGCCAAAGTTAAGCCGATTTTAAGGGCATAGCCACTAAAAACTTTTTTGTGTTGTTTATCGATGATTATAAATATTGACCCTAAACCAACGACCACCGCTAGCCATAAATGGCGCATCAAAGAAACGCCGATACCTAAAGCCCAAAATGTCATTACGATCATTGCTAGAGTCGTTGAGCGTAAGCGATTATATAATAATAAACTGACACCCAACATGGCGGCTAGAGTTAAGTAGAAAGCATGAGTGCCAGCGAGATATCGAGTACCGGTGGTAGAAAGCGGCGTGAACTCGGTCCATAAACCATTGCCTCGAATAAAGCCAATAAAGATAAAGGCGATTAATCCGGTTGCTACCAGCAAGATTAAATGAATGATGTTTTTTAATTTTTTGCCACTGTTAACGGTATAAATGATTAATAGGTAAAGCAGGGCATAGATGAAATAGTTTTTAAAAGAAGAAAAGGCGACCTCGAATTTAGCGTTAATATCAAAGACGCTACGCAATAAATAACTGGCAGTTAAAATTAACCAAACCGCCAGGGCCTTTTCGGGCCAACCCCAGATAAAGCGAAAGGTTTTATTTTTGGTTTTATAACTGAAGGCTAGTGCGAGAAAAGAATAGGCAATGATAACGTCGAGTAAATAGAATTTATAGGTGGTGTCGTCGAAGACTAAACCCTGTAAGGTAAAATAACGTTCAAAAACCATGGTTAAGGCAATTAATAAGCCAACACCCAAATAAGCACGATCTGGCAAAATACAAACTCCGGCCAGCACAGCAAAGGCTAGATAAAATATTGGTAAGGGGCCATAAGCAATCATCGCGATAATGATACCGCTTAAATAGAGATAGGCCAGGAAGTTAATGATTTTAGATTTAGCAATCATAGGTTGGGGGATGTTTTCGAAAAAGCCGCAGCTTAAAATAAAGCGGCGGCTTAGCGTTATTGATTTGGTGTATTAGGAAGGTTTTCTTCGTAATATTGCTCCAGCCAAGGATTATTAGTTGTTCTGGCGATGGTTTGCTCTTCTATCGGTGGTGTAGGAATTACGGTAGCCGCTGGTTGCGCACTAGCGATAGGAGCAGTGTAGACCGGTTGAGTCACCGGAGTTGTTGGATAGGTGTTGGCCGGTTGGTAGGCTTTAACCTTCTTATTGAAAACAAATAGACGATGATTAGGAAAGATAATAATAAAAGTGAAACCCAGTAAGATACCGGCTAGTAAGCCTAGTAAACCGTCACTAATAATTTTAGTGGTGGACCAGCTTTCAAAAATTGAGGGGACATCAATCATTTTCAGGGTTACGCGATCGGCCGAACCGTCATACAGACCGTGCTGACTAATAATGACAGAACTAATGTTGGTAGCCAAAAGGTTGGTTTGATAACGATCATCACCAAAGACATCAATTGTTACAATACCCTTATTATCAGAAATACTAGTTTTGACAGCTTGTTTCCAGGCCCGTTGTTTTTGCTCTGGGTTTAAGCCGAGACTATCAATCAAATTAGTATCGTTTTTATAGACAGAGTCAATGAAAGAATCGGAATAGATGACTTCACCCAAAATACCAGTAATGTAGTTAGCGGTTTTGCTGGCAGTATAGGTGTCAATATTGGTTTGGTTAAAGACAGCCAAGAGTTTGACGGTTGATTTATAGCGAGGTGTTTGCCATAAACTGACGGAAAAGGCTAATAGGCCTAGTAACAGGGAAATAAAGCCGACCGTTAAGATGTTTTTAAGATTGAAATGTTTGTTTGTTGACATATTTATCTAAATTTAGACACTTTTTTAGTATTTATTACACTTTTAATTCGTAATATATTATTATATCATAGCTACGCAATTTTGTCAATAGAATGTACAGTTAACATCAAAGGGTGACATTTTGGTAAGATAAGGGTGACACTGTTAACTCACCTAAACTTAGCAAAATATATGCCAGGATCAAAGCTTAGCGCCCCTCAAGAAATAAGGTTCAGATGGTATCGTCAGGTCGA
>CAISTG010000039.1 GCA_903888345.1 Candidatus Buchananbacteria bacterium
TAATTAATTATAGCCACTATTGACAAAATTATTTTCATGTGATATACTGATTTATCAACCTGGTAAAAACAATGTCAAAACTTTCCGACATGGAACAAAAACCAAGGATGATAGCCAGTAATGGCTGACTCTCCGTAAAAAGAGAGGGTTCGATCTAAAATTGACAATCAGATCTTATAACCTGCCGTTAGTCCTTCTAACTGGCTAACGGCAGGCTAAGTTCTACCCATTTATGCCGAAATTCGACTAAATGGTTCAACTAGAGACCAGCGAGCTTGCTCCTAAATGAGCTATACCCTATTTTTTACAAAGTAAGGTTAAACAAAGTTTACTATCTCCGGCTGTCGGAAAGACTTAAACATTACCCTTGTCGTGCTAAGAACTTTAAATTATATAATAATGCGTCTGCACCGAATCGATTTTCATTACTGATGGAATTTGACTCGGTGCAGATGCGCGCAGGCATCCGGGCACACACCTACGGCAAAATATGTCGTGGGGCATGTAGCCGAACAAGTGTTCGGCCGCGATCTGATCCCACTTCATCCGTCACGACATGTGTCGGTGAAGTTTGGGAGACAACCCTCCTTGCTAGAGGAATGGCTGAACGGATGCTAGCACATCCGGATTATCTGGCACAACGAGACTCAGTTAAGGGCGGGGTATTTGCCTCATTGGCGCCCCGCCGAAGACTGAGGCCAGACGATCCACTGCGCAAAATTATCAAACTCCCTTTCGCTTGAATTGTTCGGAATAACAAGTTTGCCAAACTTGCCGAAAATTCAATGCAAAAGCAAAGCTACAGGTTGTGACAGCAGCCAGAGTAGCTACAAGGTTGAATGGCCGACAAGTTGAAGTGATAGTAAGGCAAAGCTATCGCTTCACGTCAGGGGAAGATCCTTTCCCTTAGGGCCATTCATGCGCCCACAGTAAGTGTGGGATGGCGTGGGAGCGTCAGAGTTTCAGCTAAGAGACGGTTGTCGTCTCGCATCTACCTAGTCCCGGCTTGGATAGGATGATGTCGCTGAAACTCACTGTCTCAATCGTCCCTTGCTCCGAGTAATACTTGGGCAAGCTGATGTCAGGTGTAGGTCGTGGCAGCGACAACACCGATGCGAGCATCCGTTCGCATTAGTCTTACGAGACGGGCTTGGACAAGCCAAGGAGCGAGGCTACCACGTAACTTCGGGGACTAAGCGCCCCCTGGCGAGAAGGTATCGTCAGCCAAACTCCACTGCCCTATTTTTCCGGTGATTTTTCTAGACGGCAAAAATCACCACTCCAATTGACTTCGCCAGTTATGTAACTGACGAAATCTGAGGATTTTTACAATCAGAGGAGAAATTGCCATGCTTACATTCATTTTCTGTCTGGCATTCACTGTGGCGCTTTGCATACTTGGCGGTTACCTTCGCTATCGACTCATATTGAAGCCAAAGCAATTTACTGCCGAAGAGCTGCAGGCCTTTCGTGACAAATTCTGGCTCGGAATTCTCAATGGTGTCCACAGCCATAAGATGCTGTCGGGCTACTTTAAAGAGGATCTTATACCAGACTTTGCCGGTACAAAGTTTTATCAGAAGATGGTCGATATTTATGAGGCTACCTTTAAACAAGGATACAAACTCTCAGAAGCGATGACAGCTGTCGGCATATTCAGCGACTTTGAAATCTCGGCCGTAACCTATGGTGAGACGATGGGAACACTTGATGAGGTCGCTTGGCAAATTAGCACCTATCTTTTTCCTGGGCGTCGGTCACCATACACTTTTGAAGAAGTTGTGAAGTTCAATAAGAGCTTTTGGCCAGAGTTTCAAAAAGCGATGGAAGCTGAAACTGGCGATTACTTTAAGGATGAACTCATTCCCAAATTCGCTGGAACGATTTTTCATGATTTGTTGCTCGCCATGGATCAGCATGTAAAAAATGGGGAGCTATGGTCCGAAGCGATGAAAACCTCGGGATTATTCCGAGACTTCGAAATCGCCGGTGTGTACTATGGTCACCATATGGGCACGACTGACTTGATTGTCAGGGATATTGTGAATATATTTTACTCCGCGAGCACTGAAACATAATAACAACTACTGGTTTCTGCCGATTTTCCAAAAAAATCGGCGTCCACTTTAATGAATAAATATTTTGTTCATTAAAGTGGACATTACAACAACTAAGGGAGGAACTTCCAATGGTAGAAATGCGAATTCACCACGAACTTGAAGAAGAAGTGCGCATTAAACTTGGCTGTAATTGTGTCGAGGCGGATGAGCCCGAAGCGGATATCACTATCTGCAATGGCTTTTACCACTTCAAGCCACGCAATGACGGTACTTGTGCGACAGTCGAATGCGACTGCCGGGATCGTCAAGAACAGCGCGGCCGCCTTGAAGAACACCGCTACCACCGAGAGAAGCATGACTTCTGGTCGGCCCAACCCGACGAGTAGCAATTAACTTTTCAATTATCAAACTTGGGGAGGAGATATCATGAACGCAACACTTAGTGAACAGTTAGGTTATAGATATGACATTCAACCGACACCGGAATTGAAAGTTACGGCTCAGGATTGTGAACCATTTATATTTTACTCGAATCGTTGCCGTCATCATGACGATTACGAAGAGGTCTGTGATGGCACCAACCATTACGGTATCGTAACGCCGGTGATTCACATTTGTGACGGCGCTTATGAGAGTCAAGGTGAGCCGGTAATCCGATACTGCGATCCCTGCGACGGACTCTGTCGTCTACCAATAATGGATGATGACGACAGTGAAATCGGTTGCAACCGGTTAGCGGGAAACGATTACGTTTACCTTATTAACGATTACTTGGCAAACAACCAAAATGGAGGAACTTGCCATGAGTGACGAGAAGCAGAAGTGCGAGTTGTGCGGTCGGGTCGGTAACAATGGTGCGCAGTGGCTAGTAACCACCAATAACAGCCAGCCGGTCAGGGTTCATAAGCCCTGCGGTGAGCAGTTGGTGGCACTTGCTCCGGCAGCCGTTGATGCCCGACTTGTGCCGAGTCGCGCGCTCCGCGATCAATGGGTTACCCAAAAAACCCAGCGGCAGGCACGCGATTTCTGGTCTGAAAAGTTTGACAATGCTCGTCCTCTGGACAAGCAGAAAAAGGAGACCACGCCATGAAGTAGCACTTTTACGGTTTTGATGATTTACCCTGTGGAATAATTTTGCCAAGGAAGCAAAATTTCGGCCCCGCCGTATTCCACAGGGTTGAACCAAAAAATCATCAGTCCACTTTAGCCCGTTGTCATTCCCGCAAAGGCGGGAATCCAGGCAGCGTATTAAAGCGGACTATGGCGGCTTAATACCTGCACTGAATTATTTTCAACCATGCTTGAAAATAATTCAGTGCAGGTGTTACGCGAACGCCCTAGCACGCGGGATCCGCCCGTCTAGCGGAATCAGTCGTTTTCCTGGATAAAACCCCTAGTCGGGAACCGGGATTGCCAATGCCAATTGGCCGATTGATGTGGTTGCTTGTCGCCTTGGCCAGTTAAGAGAATCTCCCTGATTGGCGAAAATCAATTAGGGACCGGTACAGCACCGGTTAAAGGATTCGATTACATCGGGACAACACCGAGTAATCAGGCCAAACGGAGGGTCTTCATAACGGTTTAAAGACAAGATGACTGCTAGTGATCAAGCTAATCACGAACAGTCAGAGCGGTTGGCACTGCTCATCGCGTTCCTTTTTTAGGCCGAACGGATCATCGTGATACGTTCGGCCGCTTACTTAGACAAATAAATATAGTTTGTTTTTCTAAGTGAACCTTACATCACAACACAAAACAAGGGGAAATATCATGAGTAATGATTTCCGTATACGTATCCGGCCTCTACCGCTCGATTCCTACGAAGAGAACTACTACCGTTGGACGCCGAGTGTGGCCACTGCCCATGACCGCCGCATCCTACACACCATCATCATTCGCTGTTATCAGTATCTTCAAACAGGAAATTCTCGTGTCTGGGGCAGCTACTTTTCGGCACCGGATGGCAGGTATTGGCGGATGTATGTCTGTGTCGGCAACAGATACCTAGAACAACTAGGTGTTCGTCGGCAACGACAGGCAGTCAAACAACTGGTGGCCAAGATGCGCCGGCTTCTCGCCAAAAAAAGCGGAAGTCGGCGCTTAAACTTTATATTTCCAACAACAAAGGAAGAAAAATATTATGGCAGTTTTCAGTGATGACTCCGCATGTTGTTGCCACTGGCAAATTCAACATCAAGAAAGAATATTTGAAATTTCTGCCAACTTCAATGGTCGGGTCGATCTAGAGGGCACCAGATTTAGACGCCTCTCCGGGAAAGGCTTTTGGTTTAACCATCATTCCATCGGTCAACTGAAAATGAAATTAGCTGACCAAATTATCCCGATTTGCGGAAAACACTGTCCCTTAATCAAAAACGACGACTAACAAATCCTAACCAAGGAGAGATACCATGAAGAAGCATTACGGCCGTGGCGGACTCGGTAAAGTTGACCCTGACGATGGCGGCGATATTGCCAGCGACTATTATGAAGCCGGTTATGTAGCTGGCATCAAACGTGCCAACGCCATCATTGTCGAAAGCACTGATAAAGCAGCAGCCTACAAAAGAACCAGGCTAGTTGTCCGCGCTTATGGCCGAGAATACCGCAGAACCAAGGGAGGAAGATAGTCATGTGCACTTGCTATAATGGGATCAGAATGACCGTTATCGATCGTGGCAAACCGGTTGAAGTATACGCAAATGTTGAGGATGTCGAAAGATTTTCTAGACTCTGCGTGATTGAGAATGGTTGGGATTCCGACAAAAGAAATCTTGTCGATGCTATGCACGACACGGAGGTCTTATCGGATGATGCCGTCAATCAGGTTGTTGAGCATGTGCAAAGGCTAGCTGCAGCCCGCATGCTTCCGTGCCACTGTAGTGGCGGTGGTGGGAATATATACTGCGCCTGCCGTAATTTACGACCGGACTTTTTACACCCCAGAAAGGGACCGCTTAATGAGCTCTGAGAATAAAGCCCGGCGCGCTTTGGCTCGACAACTTAGTCGAGCCAAAGATCGGCGCAGACGGCGTCATTTAGGTCACCGTCGACAGATCAACAATGAAGGTCTGAGCAAGGAAGAATTCCAAAAGAAATTCCCCGATCAACCATTGAAACTCTGGTATTCTCAAAAAAGACTGATCGGATCAATTACTTTTGAAGACGACCTTGAACCGACCATTCCAGAAAATAACCCGTTCCTTCCAGGCCACTAGCAATTACTAGTGGCCTTTTTTATTGATAAAATTGGGGTTTTTTCATTATTTTCTATTATTGACAAAAGTAATATCCAGTGTTAATATCAGTAATCAGCACCTTACAAATCAACCACTCAAAACTTTTGGAGGATCTATCATGGATAAGGATAAAATCAGCGCGCCTCCAATCAGTGATGATTGGGGCTTCTTAATGGACAGTGATCATGAAATCACTGATACCGAAAGATTTAATAATGCTGATCTACTAAAGAAGAAACAAATTCATTTCTTTGATTGTGTCATTGCTAGCATCGAAAAATCTCGCACCGACAAAACTCAAGATCACTTATTAAAAAATAATTTGGCGTTACTCAGTGATGGCGAGGTTAATTACCTGCTTGCCAATATTAAGTGGGTCTTGAGCCAAAACGATCCGCAGCCGGCGCAAAATTTGTTTAAACGTCTCAATAATAACTTTCACGACCTGACGGAGAATGAGCCTACGTATGGCATTCGTGAGATGATTATTAGGATGCTGGGATTATTACTTTTTGAGTTATACCTCCAGCAAAATCCGACGCATCGAGATAAGCTTATTGTCTGTCTTTTTGAAGTGAATGACAATTTAGCTAAGGATCTTGATCAGGCCACTAAAGCACGCGGGATCAAAAGAATCTTGCAGACGATCACTGGCAAAACTACCAACCTGATCGGACATGATGACAACACTGGTGCCCTGCAGTTACAGATTGAAAATCAAAGCAAGCAATTGCTACTGACTGGTCCGCCAGTTGAACTAGCTAAGATTGAGAAGCCGGCTCCCAAATTAGAATACCCGGGACATATCCATGATCCGGAAATAGTTTCTCGCGAGATCGATGAACTAGTCAAGAACAAATTCGACATTAACGCTGGCATGCAAGCCGCCGTAGCTGCCAAAAAAGAAGCGATAGCCCTCGGCATGGTATTTACAGTTATTGGTTATATTCTACGCAAAGAAATTCCTTTCTACGCGGTAACTGAAGATAAGACGGCACAATTAGCCTTAAAGCCATTCCGCTTGCCGGAACGCTTGAAAGATGAACAGGCCAATATCTTTGGTAACATCGTGACCATCTGTTTAGAAAAGTCACCGCAGCTCAAGCCAGCTATTTATGCTGGCATCAATCAACTGGTCGGAAAAAATCGCCGACTATTTGAAGGGTTGCAGTCGGAATTCTTCTACTCTTTGGAAGCGAAGACTGATAACACGAGCGCCAATCAGGCGACAGACAGCCAGCCTAAGCCGACAATTATTAAGAAAACCAAGCCAACCATTGACCCAACCAAGCCAGAAAATCTGGTTACTCTAGATCCACTAAACCGGTTAGAGAAAATTTATCAATCTGGAATGGTTGATTTCCGCCAACTGGCTACTTACGATACGTATGCACGGGAAGTGCTGTCCCTGATCTTATGTGGCCTGAAGAATCCCTCGCCCGAACAGCTGACCAAAGGCTATCTCACTTGGCAAAAATTAGTTCATCCTGATAAGAATCCGAGTAAATTAGCCGAGAGCCTCTCGAGGGAAATCGGCAAAATTGCCAGCCTAGTTCGCAAGCAAGAATTCCTCAAGGAGGAAGCTCAAGCGGCCGTGACTAGTTTATTTGAACTTGTCCAGCAAATGTTGGATGAATGTTCGATCACAATTATTCCGCGACAAGGCGAGCGACACATTATTCTCAGCAACATTACCATTGGAACAATCTTGAAACAGCAACAGTATAATCCTGAAGTTGTAAAAGTATTTTTCCGCGGACAGTTAGTTGATAATTCGCAGTTCGACCAGACCGTGCTAACGATTGGCGATCTGATCGAAGTTGTAACTTTTTAAAATCAAAAGACGAGGTGTCTCAACCTCGTCTTTTTCATTTGCTAAATTTTAGATAACAATACTAATTAATTTTCCCTTAATAAAAATCACCTTTTTTGGCTCACCAGTCAAATACTTTTTCACATTCTCATCACCGAGCGCTGCAGCCTTAGCGTCAGCTTCATTAATGTCGGCTGGTAAAATTAATTTGGCTCTGACTTTGCCATTAACTTGTACTGGCATTTCTATTTCAGCATCAATAACTTTTGCGGGATCATATTCGGGCCAAGTTTCTTTAAAGATGCTCGTGGTGTGACCAAGATTAGACCACAGTTCTTCCGTCAAATGCGGAGCGAAAGGAGCTAAGATAATCAATAAACTAGCTATTTGCTTTGCAGTAACAACCTTAACTTCTTGCATTTTATTTACTAAAACCATCATGGTAGAAATAGCGGTATTATAACCCATGGTCTCAATATCAGAACTAACCTTCTTAATAGTTTTATGAAGTAGAACTTCGACGTCAATATTTTCTGCTGCCGCCATTGGTTGTTGAGAAATATCCCAAACTTTATTCAAGAATCTATTGACGCCTAAAATATTTTTGGTACTCCAGGGCTTCATATCTTCGAGCGGCCCCATAAACATTTCATACATGCGGAAAGTATCAGCACCGAAATCTTTAATAATATCATCAGGATTAACAACGTTTCCACGAGACTTACTCATCTTCTCTCCGTCTTCTCCTAAGATCAGCCCCTGATTGACCAATTTTGTAAATGGCTCTTCAAACGGCATGACGCCAATATCGAATAATACCATATTCCAGAATCGAGCATAGAGCAAATGTAAAACAGCGTGCTCAGCTCCACCTAAATACAAATCAACCGGCAACCAGTACTTTAGTTTGGCTTGATCAGCAAAAACTTCATCATTATTTGGGTCGATATAGCGGAGCCAATACCAAGAACTACCCGCCCATTGCGGCATCGTATTAGTTTCGCGCTTAGCTGGACCACCACACTTCGGACAAGTGGTATTAACCCAAGCATCGATCGTTGCTAGTGGCGACTCGCCTGTTCCGGTTGGTTCATACTTATCAACTTCTGGCAAAGTCAGTGGTAAATCTTTTTCATCAACTGGCACAATACCACACTTGTCACAATGGACCAAAGGAATCGGCTCGCCCCAATATCGTTGACGCGAAAAAACCCAGTCTCGCAATTTAAAATTAATGGCTTTTTTGCCAACGCCTTTTTCTTCTAGCCAAGCAGTCATTTTTTTAATCGCTTCATCAGGAATTAAGCCATCCAAAAATCCAGAATTTACCATTCGTCCTCGATCAACATCAGTATAAGCAACACCAAATGCGAATTTCTGTAATAAATAATTATGTAATGGATCTTTAACTAAATTGACGGCCTCATTTTTGTTCAGCCATTTGACTTCAAATTTACCTTGTTCAGCGATCGATAAATTAGTTGCCACTTGCTCATTATTTTCTAATTCAAAACTTAACCCGACAATATCGCAAGAACGATTGACACCTTTATTATGGGCAATGTAATGATGGTGACAAGTTTCTGATTGTTCGATAAACTTTACATTCTTGTAGCCAGTTTCTTCGGCGATCTCTCGCTTTGCAGCTTCAATAACATTTTCTTCACCTTCTATTCCCCCGCCGATTAATAAATGTCCGCCATATTTCTGACCCCAATCGAGAGTTAAGACCTCATTGGTTTTTGGATTAAAAACCATGGCGACAATTCTTTTCCTAAATTCTTCATTCTCTCTTACTTCGCCAAATTCCGGTTCGATTACGGTAATAATTGGAATATTAAACTTCTTCGCAAACTCATAATCACGATCATCATGTGCTGGAACCGCCATAATCGCCCCCGTGCCATAGGTCGCTAAAACATAATCAGAAATCCAAATCGGAATCTCAGTATCATTAACTGGATTGACCGCCTTAATCCCCTTCAGTTCTACGCCGGTCTTGTCTTTATTTAGTTCAGTGCGCTCTAAATCCGATTTATTTTTAGAATCAATAATATACTTTTCAACTTCACTAAAATTTGAAATTTTATCTTTTAACTCTTGTACTAACTTATGTTCCGGTGCGAGCACCATATAAGTAGCGCCAAATAAAGTATCGGGGCGCGTTGTATAGACGGTTATTTTTTCTTCACTATCTTTAATTTTAAAATCAACTTCCGCCCCTTCACTGCGGCCAATCCAATTTCGTTGTGACGCCTTGATTGATTCCGGCCAATTTAATTTATCGACACCTTCTAGTAATCGGTCTGCATAGGCCGTAATTTTTAACATCCATTGGCGCATATCGCGTCGCTCAACTTCAGTACCGCAACGATCACATTTACCATCTTTAACTTCTTCATTAGCTAGGCCAGTTTTACAGGATGGGCACCAATTAATTGCGACTGTAGCTTCATAAGCTAAGCCTTTTTTAAATAATTGTAAAAAAATCCACTGTGTCCATTTAAAATACTTTGGATCAGTTGTATTAACCTCGCGATCCCAATCATAAGAAAATCCGAGGGCTTGAATTTGGCGTTTAAATGTTGCCACGTTTTCCGCGGTCGTAATACTTGGTTGAGTACCGGTTTTAATCGCATAATTTTCGGCTGGCAAACCAAAAGCATCCCAACCCATCGGATGGAGAACATTAAATCCTTTTAAACGCCAGTAACGAGAGTAAATATCGGTCGCCATATAACCTTCCGGATGACCGACATGCAGTCCCGCGCCAGACGGATAAGGAAACATATCCAAAACATATTTTTTTGGTTTGGTTGAAAAATCTTCAGCCCGATCAATTTTAGTGTTCAACCATTGATCTTGCCATTTTTTTTCACCGCCTGCTGCCAGGAATTCTCGATAAGTTGCCATATTTTTGAAATTTATGATATTTAAAGATTACCATATATAGGAGACTTTTTCAACTTTAGCATATTTTGCGTTCAGATAGATATTTAAGCAGAATTAAACGGTTAAATATATCTAAATTTAAACAAAATAGTTAATTATAATTTGTAACATATTGACATATTCTATTAATTGTGCTATAATTAGGCATTAGTCGAACCTTACAACCAAAACCAAGAAAGGAGTTATCGCGATGAAAATCTGGCTGGATGATATCCGACCGGCGCCCGATGGCTTCATCTGGGCACATGATTTGTTCGAATTAGCTGCCCTACTGGAAACCCACAAGGATCAGATTGAGCTGATGAGTTTTGATCATGATCTTGGTGACGGCATCCCCGATGGTTACATGATCATCAAATGGTTGGCCGAACACTATTTAAATCGTTGGCCAGAAACTATTCGTGTTCATTCGGCGAATCCGCCTGGTGCCAAAAACATCAGGTGTTACGCCGAGTTCATCTACAACCGAGTGCTTAGCACTTAAGGAGAACAACAATGTCAGTGTGTGTGAAGAAATGGATTGCCAATATTTGCAAAGTGTTAGTCGCAGTTTGCGGACTTATCTGGGTCGTCAACTACGCGGATCAGCACGCTGCAAACATCCCGGTGGAACCAGAGAGAATTGAATTTCAACAACTGGTTCAGAACTCACCGGGCTACTATAGTATTAGGTGGACTGATGGCCCTTGCAATAAAGTTGTTGAAAAAGGGATTGTTAATACCACTGGACAACTACAACGAGGCGAAATCACAAAATTTGTCGACGTGCCCAAAGGCCAATCGGCTTGGGCACTACTGGAAAGAGTCAGGAATAAACGCAATGAAGTGTACTATACTGGCTCGGCCGAGTTACACCTCACCTCTCTCGCCGATATAGAAAGCGGCGGGCAGTGGCGCAGTGGCAAATCAAGTCACGGCGAAATAATCATTTCCAACCAATAGAGGAGAAAAGATCAGGCGAGTTTCAGCAGGTGCGACTGATCTCAGCCAGGACAACTCCAACTGGTAAAACCGCACTTTCAACCAATCCTCGCAGGAAACTACTGCGAGGGTTTTTTATTTTTATGTCTAATATATTCTCACCCAAATATGAAGCAGGCCTGAGTTGACAAATAGTTTATTATTGGATAAAGTGGCGTCAGTACATATTATTTTCGATCTATTTAGTCTACAACAACAAAGGAGAAAACGATGGAATATTCTAACACCTCAATACTTTGGCGCGTAATCGTCTTAATTTTGGTGGTAATTGGCTGGTATTTTTTATACCATAAAACAACCGCACTCCCCGTCCAGAAGGTAACCGTGGAAAGACTATCTAAAACTTACTGGATAAATCAACCAATACAACACTTATCGTACAAAGATACTGACAACAAACTCATTACGATTGATTTAGAAAATCCTGAAGTTATTGTTGATGTTCCTGTTAATGAACCGGAGTGGGCCTCCTTTGTTCTTGAAAAGAACAAACTTGGTGTCAAATACTACTCTAACGCCCAAATCCATCTTCATTCTGCCAAAAGCCTCAAGGCGGAATAACCGCACTCTATCGCCCTCGCTACTGCGAGGGTTTTTATTTTATCGTAATAACTTGACGTTAAATCAATAAAACGATAAACTTATTTATCTAGTACCTTACAACTCAACCAAATAAGGAGGCCCAACAATGACAAAGCGTCTACTGATCTCTGATGGGCATTTCTCACTCAAGGTCTGTCCCACCGAAATGGAAATCATTCTGCGTTCAATCTTGAAAGTTACCGGCCAGCAAACTGCCCTCGGTGAGTGGATTATCCGTCATTACGAATGGCAAAAAGCAACTCATATCACCGCTGCTCTGGAACAATCCTGTGCCAATGCGCCGTATGATGGGTTAATTTCACTGGGCGATAGTTTATCCGGTTGGAATAATGTTGGCCTCGACTTGGATGATGACGACACCAAAGAAGCGCTACAATACAAAGAGATCCTGATCAAAAAGTTAGGCCTAACGCCGGACCGACAAGTTTGGGTACCTGGCAACCACGACTTAGGCTATTACAATTGCAGCTTCTCCTCACTGGGTAGCGATTGGCCCCAAGCGAAGAACTTTGCTTCCTTCACTGAACTTTACGGACCCACCTATGGCCTGATTAATCTCAGTGATGAATTGTCCTTTATCTGGCTCTCGACCGCTCATGTTGAAACTCTTAATGTTAAGGCCGACAAGACGGACGATTCAAAGCTAGCCTTTTTGATTAAGCAACAGCGAGAAGAATTGGATTTTTTGAGTACTGTTCTTGACCATTTGTCGGGAAAATTCATTCTAGGAATTCATGATCCAGGATCATTTCTGAGTCCGCAATTACAAGCCATTCTTAATCCGCATTTGCCGCAATTAGTGGCGTCATTTACCGGACACTTACACGCGGAATGGCTCTTGCAGTTCTTTAAGCTCGTGCGTCCCAACTTTCGTTCGGTGATGAACAAGTATCGCATCCAGTTTATCCCCTCCATTTGGGGTGTAGTCTTACCCTTTTTCTTTTGGCCGACCGGCGCTGGTTGGGCGGAACTGGAAATCTCCGGACCTTCCGCGCATTTACATTTACACACAATCGGCATTAAGAAAATCAAAACAATTTTTCTGTGCTAAGTAACACCTGACTAACAAGTCAGGTTTTTTTAAATTAAAAAACTGCCAATCAAATTAACGATTAGCAGTCACGCTTCACAAATACTATTGAATAAAGTTCTTTGGCTCTGCGGCAAACTTCAGAGCATCTTCCAATTTAACTAATTTCTTACTGACCAAAAACCTCAAGTAATCATCAAAAGCAATCATGCCGATATTCTTGCCAGTTTGTATCGCCGATTCCATCTGCGAGATTTTGTTCTCACGAATCATGGAGGAAATTGCCGTCGTCGTAATCATCAATTCAAAAGCGGCCACCCGTCCATTGCCATCAGCCCGCGGAACTAACCGCTGTGACAAAACAGCTTTCAAGGCCATTGATAACTGCGTGCGGATCTGCGCTTGCTGATCCGGCGGAAAAACATCAACAACTCGATTAACAGTGTCCTTCGCCGACGGCGTATGCAAGGTCGAGATAATCAAATGTCCTGTCTCTGCCGCGGATAAGGCCATGCTGATTGTTTCAAAGTCACGCATCTCGCCGACAAACAAAATATCCGGATCCTGACGCAAGGAAGCACGCAATGCCGTCGAAAAGTCCCGACAATCGACCGGCAATTCACGCTGGTCAACATTGCAAAACTTGTGTTCGTGCTCAAACTCAACTGGAGCTTCAATGGTCACGATATGCGAATGGAAATTGGAATTCAAATAATCAATAATCGAGGCAGCGGTCGTGGTCTTTCCGGAACCAGTCGGACCCGTAATCAGAATGATTCCGCCTCTTTCTCGTGCGAGTAACGCCTTGAGCACATTGGCCGGTAGACCTAATTCCTCCATACTGGGAATTCGTTTAGGCAAAAATCTCAATGCGATTGCCATACCATTTCGAGTATTGTAAGCATTGCCACGAAAACGATGCTCACTATAGGACATCGCAAAATCAAAATCGCCAAGTTTTCCATGAAGCACCTCATCTCGACCTTCGCAAGTGAGAATAAATTTGGCCAGCGAATCAGTATCATCGTTAGTCAATTTGTAATCAGCCATTGGCTGCAATTTTCCATTGACCCGCATCTGCGGAAAAGCTGTTGGCGACAAATGCAAATCTGAAGCGCTAGCGCTAACTGCCAAAGCAATTAAAGACTTAAATCGATCTTCCGTCAGTAGTACATTACTCATGATCCGATCTCCCGTTGGTTAGTGTTACATATTATATCAAAGTACTGATTAATTAGCTTAAACTATTTCAAGAATCTTGTCAATCTAACGACAACCAACTCAAAATGCGGCCAACATAAAAGGCTCAAAAAGTTTGAGCCTAATTAAATCTAAATTTTTTACAATTTTTACCAGGCAACATTAACCGAATTAACCTCCGGTGAGGTCAAACCATCGGAATTAAAAATAATCCGGTATTGGAAATAGCGATCATCGGCACCACTAAGTAAGGGATGATTAAGATTATTAATTAATCGACCATTGTCAGCTTCAGAAAAGTATTTTGTACCGCTACAGGCATCACCAACATCGTCATAACCACACCATAAGGCAGTAGCCAAAGATGAGGTTGACTCGGCCGATCTTAATTGAAATTTAATTGAAGTATTTTTTGAATCCCGGGTACCCGTCCAAGTAATTCGAGCCAAAATATCCTTGAGACTGCCCGAGTCATATGGCGATGAAACCAAGGTGGCGGCCGTCGGATAAGCCACCCGAGCGATTGTAAATGTCATCACGCTAGGCGATCGATCATCAGCCAGAGAAGCTAAAATTATTCGATATTGAAAATATCGACGCGCTAAATCAGTATGCAAAATTTCACCATTTTGAATTTCCGTCCAATTCGTCCAAGCTGAATCAAGACCGTCCGTTGGCTCAATAGTAGTACCAGAACGGACTTCGACTTTAACTGCAGTCAAACCCACCGTGGTTGATGCCGTCCAATTAACCACCTGACTGATGGCCGCACTCTTTAAATCAATAACAGGAGACGTTGAGGTAGCTGAATTACTAATTTTCGCTTCGACCGAATCCTGCAAACAACGAACCGATAAGCCAGCGGAGCGATAAGTAGCATTGGTCGCAAAAGAATTAGCGGGCGTTAGTTCACGATAACGCGCTTGAACATAATTATTACCATCAAGCTCTGTCGACCAGAAGCCAGCAAAGGAATAGCGACCAAAAAAAGCACCAGAACTATGGCGATAACCGCCGGCAAAAGCGGTAAAACCCGACTCATTAGTGCCAGCCGCTGCGGTCTCGTCACCGGAAAACCAATGAATCCAACCAGCCTCTTTAAGTTTAGCTCCAGCTGATTTATCATTTCCTAAATAACCAGCTAACGTCGAAAACTCGGCCGCATCAGGCAAGTGCCAACCGCTAGGACAAATTCCTCTGATATTGCCACTCGGTAAATTGTTTCCCGTATAGACGGTGGTATTACCAGCATATTGTAATGCTTCTGGCCATTGATACAGTCCACCGTAAAGCTGACAGTCAGATGTGCCAGCAGCTAACTGCGCCGCATTACCCTCTTGGACATAGTTATAACAAAACTTCTCAATTCTACCGTTATCGGCTTGTTGTTGAGTAGAGATATTATCCGCCAACTTCGTACCGATGGGCGTCCCGACATTTAAATTATCCTTTAACCAACATTGCCCACCGATTAAAACTGTTCGATAAAAACCGCCGACTTTCTGGGTTTTGCCATTACTATCAAAGGGACCCCCAGCATAAGCCACCGTGTCCTGCCCACAAGCAAAGCAGCGACCACTGACGCAGGAATTATCACCACACTCAGCATCACTCGAACAAGCCGCTTGAGCGGGCTTAGCAATAACCAGAGCCCCGGCAACAATAGTTGCATTTTCTGATTGATTTGCCGCAAAATCAGTTGCCGCAGCATACGAAAATAAAGTGGAGGTCGCCATCAAAGAGACTTTTCCTAAAGTGCCCTGCACGCCAGCATCATGAAAGGAGTAATTATTCCAGTTGACATTATTGTCAGCAGCCAAAAGCAGCCCCGAAGACACTCCTCCACTCCAATCTGTTTGTAGCCACCCCAGAGATTCAGCCTTGGTATTACTGCCAAACATTAAAGCGATCAACAAAATCACTACAGTTAATAGAATTGAAGAAATCAAACTAATCATGGTGGCACGCCTTTTTTTAGTTCGATGAAGATCTAAGCCCTCTTGAAAATACGCTTGCTTAACTTCTAATTCTTTCGCGGACATCTTGGTTTTTGATTGCTGAGCAATATCCAACGAATTCGTATGATCTAATAATAAGTTAAAACCGGAATCAATATCGTAGGCTAATAAAATTAAATAATAAAAAAAGCGAAAGTGAAAATAAGAAGCATTAATCTGACTAAATCCCTGAGTCGAGGATTTAATATAACGCTGACCCAAATGTGAAATGCCGGGCACCGAAAATTCATAGCGATAACTGATATAAACCACGACGTTTACTAACAATAATATAATCAATAAAAAGCTATTCCATTTTAAAATATACAAACAAGCAACCATTAGCAATACTAGGGTCGTTAACAACAAAATATCAATCGCTTTTTGTCTAAAATTATGAGACAAATTTAAATACGAAAACACGCCACTTTTAACTGCCGAAGTAGTAGGAGTTTCCAGTTTGTTATTTATTATTGGAGTTTCCATGTTTACCAGATAAAATTTAAAACGACTCTAAATCTAAAAGTTAGCTATATTATAACACAAACACTTTAAATTAAAAAATAGCGAAATTTACAACCCTAATTGCTTGGTCCAACCAAAAATATCTTCAAAATTCTTAATAATCACCTGAAAAACTGAATCTTTTTGTTTTGGAGCTAAAATAGTGTAAACCTTAGAAGTGGTTAAATTACCGGCCGAATCAGTGCCCTCAATCTTGAATTGATAAATTGAACCCGGCTCAAACTTAGTAATAACTACCACATGTTTACGGGCATAGGAGTTTTCTAACGGAGTTTTTTGCCATTCACCTGCCGCCGAATCAGTGACTCCTTTACGATAAAACAACTGACCGGTTGCTGGTTCGTTAGTTAACCAAGAAATAATCGTTTGAATATTTGAATCTTTACCTGGTAAAATAGCTGACTCGGTTTGGACCTGATAAATCGTAGGTGGAAAATTATCATTACCGGTCGAGAAGGCGGTAATTGACTTGGTAATTACCCTGCCCTTTAAATCTTTGCCCGACAACTCAACATTATAGACGATGCCTGATTCTAAATCGCCCAGCGATACCTGATGAATAGTGGAAAATTCTTTTACTTTTTGCACCCTTTGCTCATCGATTGCTACGACACCATTGCGATAAGGAGAATATTTAACGGTGGCATCGGTTTCGGCACTCGTCAACCAACGAAAAGTTGCTTGCTGGTCACTAACTCGCTCAACAGTATAATTATTAATCGCCAATTCTAAACTCTTTGTATTAAAGACAAAATTCTGGGATTTACTCATCGAACCAATTGAACTCATACTACGTACCTGGTAATTATAAGTAGTCTCAGGCAATAAATCATTTATAACCACAATATGATTGGTAACTGCTTCATCAGGATTACCAATTACCTGTGAGTAACCACTATCACCCTTTTTGGCATCATAATTAGCTGCCGAAGCGATTGCCACCAAAGAATTCGACAACTTATCAGTTGACCAAGTTATGATAGCAGTATCGGCCGTCACCGTCACCCGCGGTTCACCGCCCAGTAACGGTGCTGGAACAATCTCTGACAGCTGCCGAATCAAATCATATTGTGAACCCAGAGCTGATTCTAATGCCCCCACCGAAACTTGACCAGACATTGATGACAGATAGTTAGAAAATTTGCCCAAGGCAGTAGAAAATGCTGAATCCTTAGCCGCACTAGCTCCAGTCGAGTCGACGGTTGCTGAAGGTTGCCCCGTTCCATCACCAGAATTAAATATTAAATCATCTGTTTGTCCCAAGTTACCATTTTCATCAATTGAATAAACTCGATAGTGGTAATCGGTAGCCCAATTCAAATTTTTTATACTTAAGGAATGTATCTTTACTAAATCAGTACTATTTTGACCAAATCCATACTGAGTGCTGGTACCGTATTGTAGTAAACTATTAGCTGACTTATCCGTCTCCCAACTAATTGTTGCGTTACTACCATCGCTTGTCACCGCCTTCACAACACTGATAACTGGTTTGGTGCGATCAATACTTGAGCCGCCGCCACCACCGCCACTACAAACTGCGTTTGCCGCTCCCGCCGTCATTCCGTTGGCTTGTGCCTGTAACTCACGTAATAAAACTGCTGATTCCTGTGATAGCGTTTCCAAAGTAGTGAATGACTGCTCAGTTGAAGTTACTAAATTTCCAGAAGCATCATTGGAACTAACAATATAATAATAAGTTGTGGAAGTGGCTAAATTACTCAAAAGAACACTGTGATTAAGCCCGAGATTAGTATCCGTTTCAAAATTATTATAATTCCCCGATACCGTACCGTAATCAACTCGAGCATCGGCCAATTCAGAAGTCGTCCAATTAATCAAGGCCTTGGTATCGATGACGACAGTTGAAGTAACAGCATTTAAAACTGGGGCGACATCATCAACTGGCGTACTAAAAGAATAATACGTGCCACCATTATTATCGCTCGCGACCCCCGAGACAACATAGTAATAATATGTGGTGCCTTTACTCAAATTATTTAATAAAATTTCATGGCTAGTAACTATATTACCGGTACCACGAGTATTAAAGGAAATATAATCAGTCGAGGTCGTAAAATAAACGGCGGAATCGGAAGGTACATCGGTATTCCAAATAATTGAGGCACTATTATTAGTCAGATTATTGGCTGTAACGCCAGTAATACTTGGACCAGAAATAGTTTGAAACGAATATCCGCTACCACCATTTGTTCCCAACCCAGTAATACCTAAGGCATTAACTGATTCTACCGTAAAGACATAAGAACGTCCCGGCATTAACCCCTTCAAGACAACGTGATGGCGTCCCAAATTGAGTGAATTATCAACCATTGTTAAGGAACCAGCGGTATTAGAAAAAGTTGCCGGATCATCATAAGAATAATGGACTGACGAATTTGCCAGTTGATCAGTATCCCATTCGATCACCGCCCCCTGAGTTGAGGTCGAAACTATCTCAACATTGGAAATAACTGGTGGATTAGGATTAGAGCCACCGGCGCCATCAGCAATATCATTTACCAAGTCAGTATAATATGAAGTATTTCCTAATGAGTCTTGACTATAAACTCGATAATAATATTTCTGATTCTTGACTAGATTTTGATGGAAATAGTAGTTGACTGATTTATCTTCAATTGTGGCCAGGCTCGAGTAATTTACACCATCAGTGGAATACTCAATTTCATATTTTTGAAAAATTCCCTGTGGTGGCGGAGCAACGGCTTTCCAAACCAAAAATTCCTGATACGTTGGTTGACTGGGCTCAGATACGTCCCTAATAATCAAATGATTGGGAGTTTCTGGAGTTTGGACGCTGGCCGCCGTGACATTCTGATATTGATCAATAAAATTAACGTAAGCGACATCGGGATCGGTTACAAAAGCGATCGATGAGGTCGAGTTATAGGGAACGCAGTTCGTCAGCGAATTATCCAAGGTGATACACATCGAGAGTGGCGAGGTATCCGAAGCATTCAAGGTTAATTGCGCCGGATGAGCGCTGTCACTTAGCAAAGAACCATGCGCCTTAACAATAACTGCCGGCGCACCGATTGTCGGATTTTTAACATCTAAAATAAATGTCGCCGTCGTAGTGACAACTGTATTATTAGCACCCTCTAAATCGTTTAAGGTAATTTGAATTTTAGTTGTCGTAGAATATACCCCGTCAATCTGACTTTTAGCGTCCCAAAGTAAGGCGTAAGTCGAACTAGTCTGAGCGGCAGTTGTGGTGCCAAATCCCTGGTGCTCACCACTAGGCGTTGATAAATATTGAGACGGAATTAGATTCCAACTCGCACCATTATCAATTGAATAGCGTAAAGTAGAGATTAGACAATTCGGACAGCCAACTCCGGAAGGAGCCGTATCCAAATCAAGAGCCATATAATCAATTCTCACTTTGCCATCTGTTCGCTGTTGAACTGCCGTCGTTGTCGTCGCAAATTCCGGCGGCGCATTGACAACATAAGTTACATTAACTGAACTAACTGTCGGAGTTGAAGTCCCAGCGGAGGTTAAAGTAATTCGATATTGGAAAAACTGATCGTCGTTTCCGGAGATTAAAGGATGGTTAACGTCAGTAATCGAGCGACCGTTTTTGGTATAATCAAAATAATTAGTGCCAGCACAAGGCGCCGATGTGTCACCATAACCACACCAGGCAGCAGTCATTAAGGACGAAGTAGAATTAGCAGACCTTATCTGAAGTTTAATTGTATTGTTAGTTGAGGTGTTAGTTCCAGTCCAAGAAATTTTCGGTAGCACATTGCCGAATGATCCAGAATTATACGGCGAGGAAACTAAGGAGGCGCTAGCAACATAAGACGACCAAGAAATTGTCACATCATTTAAACTAGGCACGGTCAAATCGGTCGAAGAAAAAATTGCGCGATATTGAAAATATCTCTTACCGATTAAGGGGCTCCCCAAAGAATCTCCGCTATTTACCGTTGTCCAAGCTGTCCAATTGGGGTCAGAGTCAGAAACCGGGACCGCAGTTATGCCTGACCTAACCTGCATCACTAATGCCGTTACTCCCGGCGTCGTCGAAGCAGTCCAATTAATTGCAGTACTAATACTAGCTGCACCAAAATCCCTAACCCGAGAAGTAGTAGTAGCAAAACTCGAAGTGCTAACTGCGACCGCAACACTAGTGGCGTCCTTAAGACAGCGAACAGAGAATCCACTACTGCGGCCCTTACTTAATCGATAGAAATTAACATCATTAAAATATATATTACGCTCCCAGGCATCAGTACTAGCAACTGGCTGAGTAATCCAAAAATAGGTGCTACCACCATGAGTCGTAAAAGAATTACCAGTATAGCGATAACCAGTAGCTAAGGCACTAAAGCCCGAGGAATTATCGGTCCCCGTATCGGGTGCAGTCCAAGTGCTAGTAGCCTTTAATTTTCCTCCAGCAACGGCATCGCCGCCTAAACTAGTAGACAGACTTGTAAAGTCTCCATCAGCCGGTATGTGCCAATTCGTCGGACAGATACCTTTAATATCACCGCCAGGAATCGTGGTTCCGGTTGAATTGGTGAGCCCTCCAGCATACTGAATTGCCTCGGGATATTGATAAAGCGCACCATAAACTCGACAGTCATTAGTACCAGTTGTTATTTGTCCAGCATTTCCTTGCTGTAAATATCCTAGACAGTATTTTTCTACCGTGCCATTATTGGTTTGGTCCTGAGAAGTGGTGTTATCAGCTAATCTAGAGCCGATCATAGTACCAGCATTTAAGTTATCCTTTAACCAACACTGGCCACCAATTAAAACCGTACGATAATAGCCACCAGTACTTGTAGTTATACCATTAGCATCGAATGGGCCACCATCATACGCCACAGTGTCAGAGCCGCAAGAGAAACAACTCCCATTAAAACAGGAATTATTGGCGCACTCCGTACTAGTGGAGCAAGTAGCGTTAAGTTTCTTGAGAATTGAGATCGAGCCATTGGTAATAGCAGTATTAGATGAGGTATTAGTAGCAAAGTCCGCATCACTGGTGTCAGTAATAGTTGAAGTAACAATACTTAAAGAAACACTACCATTACCCGCGGAAATCAGTGAATCTTTCGAATAATATTTATTCCAATTATTTTGATTTCCCGGATGTACGGCGATTGCTGCCGTATCCGCACCACCACTCCAATCAGTCTGAATCCACCCGAAGGTCGCCGCCCGACCAGTACCGGCCAATAGAAGTGTGGCCAACAAAATAACAACCGTCAAAACAATCGAGGCAAAAAGACTCGCAAAAGTTAATTGTCGCTTCTTATTCTGATGCACCTGCCGGGCTTCAAGCCAATAAGCCTCACGAATCAAAAGATTTTTAGCCGTAACCCGTTTCTCGGCACCAAAAATAATTTCTAACGCCTTAGAATTATTAACCAAAAGATTGAGGCCGGAATCAATATCATGAATCAGTAAAACCAAATAATAATAGCAACGAAAATGAAAATAGGGGGCATTCAAGCGGCTAAATTTCTCAGCATTAAGTTTGACATAACGACGACTAAGACGAGAAATTCCTGGTAACGAAACTTCATAGCGATAACTAATATAGATCGCTAAATTTATGAGCATTAATACTACCAAAAACAACCCTGACCAATTGAGTAGCAAGAGTGAGGCCGATATTAAAAACACTAGGACAGCCAATAACAACACATCTGGCAAAATTTTCACAAATTTAGAAGAAAAAAAGCCTAGCCCAAAAAAGTTACCCCATCTTTTTGAAGTTAATTTTGGCGCTGTTTGTCGCTCCCGATGAGCTACTGTTAGTTGTTTTTTTGCCGTTTTAGGCATTAGCTAAATTAATGAATATTATTAAAAAATATCCAACAAATAAATACTATAATTATAACTATAGCAGTCTATATTATAACACAAAATTAATGAATTAAAAAATCCATTATTAAATAAAAAAATAGCCGCCAAAATTCATTGGCGGCTACTGGTAAAATATGACTATTTATAACGCAAGGCATCAAGCGGATTAAGTTTAGAAGCGCGCCAAGAAGGATAAACTCCGGTTAAAAAACCAACCACCCCAGAGAAAATAACAACTAAAAAGACAAAGTTCCAAGGTGTATAAAATAATTGCATTGACTTACCGCCCAAATTGTTGGCCAACATATTAAACGAAAAATTAATGATAAACCCTGCCAGCCAGCCAACAATTATACCACCAATGCCACCGAGAAATCCCATGATTGATGATTCCATTAAAAAAATGGTCATGATATCCCGACTCGACATACCAAGCGAACGCATAATTCCAATTTCGTTGGTTTTTTCGAGCAAAGCAATCGTCATAGTATTAAACATACCAATAGCTGAAACCAGTAAGGCCACGAAACCGAATGAAAATAAAATAATTTGAATAATGCCAAAAATCTTATTGGCCTGATCAATGGTGTCAGATAGCGAAGAAACAAGAAAGCCTTTTTCTACTATTTTTTGACTAATTCCAACTAGCGACTCACTTTTTGCTACTTTAACCTTTAACTGATTATATTTAGTTAAATCAACACCATTCAATGTTTGTAGTGGTAAATAGATAAATGGAGTATTATCATCACTAATAACTCCGACAACTTTATAACGACCATTTTCCTTGACGGTTTGCACCGTCTCCATGCCATCACTTCCAACCGTCGTTAAATATAAAACAACCTCAATTTCTTGACCAACAATCCCTTCCGTCGGTACATTAAACAATTTAGCAATGGCCGAAGAAATTACTGTTTCATAAACGCCATCAGCAGAAAAACTTCTACCGCTATCAGGGGCAACACCATTTAAACGAAAAAATGAAGCGTCAACTGCATAAACCATTGAGTCAGCGGTGCTACTGCCCATATTTATTTGTGAGGACATACTAGCTAAGCGCGCCACCTCGGAGACGCCATCAATTTTCTTAATATCGTCTACATTTGAAGGTGTTAACTCAACCAAATTTGAGACACCAGGGCCTACGTCTAAACTAAGCAAAGAATCAGCCGAGGTGATCTTACTTAAAATTGCCGCCTGTAAACCATATCCCAGCGATACCAAAAACATCACAGTACCAATACCAACACTAACTCCAAGAATAGTCAAAAAAGTTCGCAGAGGGCGATTTTTAAAAACTCGAGTCGAGAGTGACATGATGTCGCGAAATTTCATAGATTACTTGCTACTCAAAATTAGTAATTCAAGATATTTGGCCAGTTTATTGGCCAGACGTTTTTCTAAACCAACTCCCCCACTTTTTACTGAGGCGTCTAAATTTACTCTAACTTCCTTAAAATCAATCCGCCCACTCAAACGATCGCTAATTATCTGTTCAAAATTTTTATCGGCCTGCTTTTTATGGAGACTTATATCAAAGTAGCCAAGTAAATGCCATTTAATTTCTGCTACTTTTTTGTTGTCTACTAAAGACTGGCCCGCTAAAGTCGCAACACTCAAATCCCTAATCGGCCGCGCCTCTTGTAAAATAGAAAGGAAACGAGCCATGAGTTTTTTGGCTGTTCGCTTATCCAATCCGAGACCACCTTGATAGATATCTTTATCCAAATAGTCAGTTAGCTTTTGCTGTGTTTGTTTGTTGGGACTAATAATCACCTGACTCACCAATGATTCTAATTTTAAAATCTCGTCATATGAAAAGCCGAAAATGGCCTCGGAGACTAAGTTCTTGGCCTTCCAGTCGCCAAGTAACGATATTTTTTCTAATGACTCTTTAACGACTACGGCCTGATCTTTAGCCACCATTTCTTTACCGGCTGTTTGTAAGTCGCGATCTAAAACGTTTTGCGGCAAGCTGTTTTTGTCAATCGGCACTCCCGGTTCACGATTGATTTTAACATCAGTAATCCGGCCATCTTTCATGTAATAAATTTTACTCGCATAATCTAAACTGCCAGGACTGTGAGTAACTAAAATAATCGTTTTCTTCTGTTTTTGATTTAATTCTAATAGCAAATTCATCACGTCAATCGCCGACTTTGAATCGAGATTGCCAGTCGGTTCATCGGCCAAAATAATTTCCGGATCATTCATGAGCGAACGACAAATCGCCACACGCTGCTGCTGACCTCCCGAAAGCTCATTAGGAAACTTGTTGGCTTGCTTGCTAACGCTAAAAAATTCCAACAGATCAACGGCTTTTTTTTCGCGATCTTTAATTTTAGTATTTACCGAAAACTGCGGCAAGATAACATTATTCAAAATAGTCAGAGAGTTGATAAGGTAAAATGCTTGAAAGATCATGCCGATGGTTTTTTGACGATGCAAATCTAATTCATGATTCTTAATGCTGGCTAAATTTTTTCCCTTAATAAACACGTCACCTTCAATATTTCTTTCCAGTCCGCCAATCGCATATAACAAAGTTGACTTGCCACAGCCAGACGGACCAAAAAAGACGACGAATTCGCCGGGATAAATTTCTAAATTAGCGTCAGAGACTGCCCTAACCTCATTAGGCTTGCCTTTAAAGTAAATTACATCTAATTTTTTGACGCTAATAATTGCCTGATTAGCTTTTTTTTCTGCCATAAATCAACGGCTTGATTTCCAATCATTAATTACAACTATCTATCATTGGAAATTCATGATTATATCATTTATTATAACACAAAAATTAACTTTAGCTATAATTTTAACAACTAAAAAACTGCTATCCCTGAGGACAGCAGCTAACTGTGAAAGAACTATGCAGTGGTTGGCTGAGCAGAATACAATTCATGACGTCGAATATATTCCAACACTTTGGGATCCGCAAAATTGGCAACCGCCGGATCACTCGCCGCAAGCAGCTCGCGTACTTGCGTCGACGACGTATTCAATATCTGGCCAGCTTCATCGGGCAAGTAAATATGCTTGTCTTTGGTGTACCAAGCATCCGGCAGTGGCTGATAGCCTTGCCGACCCACAACCACGAACCTCATCGCTCCCTTCAAGTATTGGTAATTACGCCAGGAAGGAAAACTGTTGGCGACGTCCAACCCCAAGATAACGGAAAAGTCATACACATCTTTGGCGAACTCTTCCCTCAACAACTGTTGCACCATATAATAGGTTTCACCCGCCAATTGTTTGGCGATCTCATAGTCAAAGATGCTTAAGCGTCGATCAACCTCAGTTGCCAAGCGACACATCGCTAGGCGATGCGCAGCCGACTGCATCGGCTTATTGTGCATGTGACGGAAAGCCGGCATCAGCCAAACCTCGTCAAAGGTGCCAGAATTATCCAACACAAATTGGGCCATCTGAGTATGGCCAATCGTAATCGGATCAAAGGCGCCGCCAAGCAAACCAATTTTCTTCTTCCGACCCAAAGCCGAATAGGTCACATTGCGACGCTTAATTTTCGTTAGTGTGTCTCTGACTGCCTCAGCAAAATTCCAGCCGCTTTCATTACCTAGCTGAATTAATGAAGCCAATAGGTCACCATACTCCTCTTTAAGATTGAGCAGGGTGTTGTAATGCTGCAGCTCGTGGTGCTCACCATGAATATCAGCTAAGCGTTGAGCTAAGGGAGTCATGCCGAAATACCCGCTAAAAATCTCATTCACCTCTTCGGCAATTTTGGTGGATGTTGGTGCCCAATGGTCGCTAAGAATCATCGCCCTTTCCTCGGACGTAAATCCTTGCACAACAGCCATTTGCCGTGGTGTCAATTTAGCAAAAGTTCCCGGCCAATCTCGTTGCAAATCAAGAATCAAACGCGCTCTCTTTTTCGACATTTGCGGGGCCATGTTTCATCTCCTATGGTGTTTGTTATCATTAAGATTTAAAGGACAAAAACTAATTGCTTAGATTATCATAAAACATTGATTATGTCAAGACCATGTACAGTTAACATCAAAGGGTGACATTTTGGTAAGATAAGGGTGACACTGTTAACTCACCTAAACTTAGCAAAATATATGCCAGGATCAAAGCTTAGCGCCCCTCAAGAAATAAGGTTCAGATGGTATCGTCAGGTCGA
>CAISTG010000040.1 GCA_903888345.1 Candidatus Buchananbacteria bacterium
ATTAAGCTTAATTTCCTTATTCATAATTGGAAGCACCCATCTCAACCTTTCTTCGAGAGCATCCTGAGGTAGTTTCGTACACATAGTAGCTGATTTTGCCATACTTTTGGAAAAACCGCCATATGTATGTACACATTACCTTTTAACCTTGACAATAGACATTAAACCTGCTAGAATTTTTTATTCTAGTACCTTACCAACTACAGGAGAAACGATATGATTATCGATATTCATGCCCATACTTCCACTCATCAACTTTGGAATCTACACACGGCCGATGCCACCATTACAGCCATTGAAAAATTCATGGCGGATTCGGGAATTCAGACCACAATTTTGATGGCCACCTACTTCCCACTTAAACGAACCGGCTTATCTAATCGCGAATTAGCGCGACGGATTGACGGCAATTCAAAGTTTAGAATGTTTGGCAGTTTAGACCTAACCAAAGGTCTCACACCGCAATTACAGGAGCTTGCCGAGATGGCGGCCGCGCATGAAATTTGTGGCATCAAGCTTTATCCTGGCTACCAATTATTTCAACCCGGTGAGGAACGCGTGTTTCCAGTTTACGAACTGGCGCGTGAATATGGTTTGCCAGTCGCTTTTCATGGCGGCGAGTTACACCATTGCTGTCCAAAAAGTGAGCGAGAAATCGGCGCCTTTCACTGTCGAAATAATCATTGCCTACTCGATGACTTAGGGGAACTCTCTCGACCAAAGTATATCTATGTCCCCGCTCAAAGATATCCGGAAATAAACTTCGTCGTCGCTCATCTCGCGAATCCCTACTTTGACGAACTACGCACAGTCATGATCAACTGCCCCAATGTCTTTACCGACATCTCGGGGCAATTCATTTCCGGCTCAGAAGACTCGCCGGAATATCTGTCGGAGGTAATTGACGAGATAAGTAAATTCCTCGCCCTACCACATGGCGAAGATCGTTTGCTCTTTGGCACCGACTTCCCGATTCAATCCCATGCTGGTTCACTTCAATTAGTGGAGGGACTAAATCTGACATCCGAAGTCAAAGAAAAGATTTATTCACAAAACGCTCTTTCAATTATTAAATTATAAATGCTAACACGCCTCAACCCTGAGGCGTTTTTTTATGCAACAAAAAAATCCCAACCAAAGTTGAGATTAATTTAACCGAACCAGACTATAAGCCGAATTCTGTATCAGCCCGAGAGCTGACGATGACCATCTGTCTGTTAGCGTCGTTACCGACGTAATCAAGCCCCTTAAAAGGGTTGCACTAGGTAGAGTTTACCACAAGCATCTCATCACTGAGAGCCGAGTGATCTAGCAATAATTCAAAGAGATATCTCAGCTTCAAATTAATACTTAACCACACTTTTCACCTTTCTCCAATCGAAACTGGATAGTATTGTCTCTGTGGAACTGGTCCTCTTGCTGCGTCACCGCATCAAGGGTGGGCGTTACCCATTACCGCGACATCCGCCGAAGCGAAAGAGTGTTCGGACTTTCCTCCCCCAACCAAAGGTCAGGAGTAGCCATCCGTCTGATTCGGATGAAACAATTATATCATACATTATTAATTTTGTCAACCCAAAATAAAAAGCTCCTGGATGGGAGCTCATAAAGATCAATACACCTTGCGGCTTTGCAACTCTTGAATTACTTTCAAGTAACTTTTGCCTTCGGAATCGTCCTGAAAGGCTTTAACTAAACGCAATTTCTTGCCTAAAATAATCGCCATACCGATATCAAAATGCGAACCAGATGAATTGACATCCCAAAAGATATCGACTCGACCGCAATTCTTCATCGCTTGACGATGAGCCAAGACAATATCGACACCAGTCGGATCATTTTGTTCGACATCCCGAGGCGGATAATGAACAACGTAGCCGTTTATTTCCAGCCCATAAACATACTGTTCAATTTCCTGTTGCTGTCCCGGACTGATATTACGCACCGGACAAATCAGATAAACCCGCATATTTTTGGGCGGCCGCAACCAATAATAACCCAACACTGAGAGCGTCAGCCAAGACACCAAGAAGTACAAAGCTAAATACATGATTAATCTCCTGTTACGGTTGTTAACTTACGGTTAATTGGCAAGACTGTTTAAACACTAACAAATTAGACTAAAATGTCAATCAAACTTGAAATTCTGAACATTTTATGCTATCCTTTAAATTATCAAATATTAATGCGGGATCGTCTAATGGTAGGACACGCCCCTCTGGAGGGTGGTATCATGGTTCGAGTCCATGTCCCGCAGCAAATATAAAAACGCCCCATTCCGTCAACTAGCGAATAGGGCGTTTTTAAATACTCAATGTCTAAATCAGAACTATTGTATATAACTGATGGCTATGATAATATAATTTAATTCGTATAAACTGTTCATTAACAGAAAAGGAGAAATAATAGAGATGACACCTAAAATAGATGCAACGTCCAAATTTAGCGACTATGATGATGAGGATAGCGCCGGAGCATTTATGCTCTCAGCGCTTGATCCACGATTATGTCATTCGAGCGAAAGACCAAGCGGCTACAAAATATTACCCGCTACTCCTGTCCAAAAAAATAAATGCAGTTTATGGCATTCCATAATTTCAAAAATTTGGCGCTAGTACTTTGAATTTTTCCGCACCCCATCGCTGGTGCGGATTTTTTTAAAATAATTATTTCTTAAATTTTATTCTTGCTAGTAACCCATCAACAACCGAGGATATTTCATTCCAATCAGATTCACTCCCCGCATATGCATCCTGGGCTAGGATAGTTATATCTTTGCTTGGGATAGAAATAATTTTAATATGCTTATCGGCGGGAATGCCGGGGGCGGGATAACTTTGGTAATTTCCCTCAATAATATTAGTAAGCTGCCCATCGACAATTACTGAGCTTCTTTTAATATTGAATAATGATGTCGTATCATTTGATAATTTATCATCATATTTCCAGATACTAATCGGGGCAGTATAGAAAGGTGAAATTTCTGATTCTTCTAATTTCTTATCACCAATTAGAATCGTTTTTTCTTCGTTACTCAATCTATCCATAAAATAGTAATTCGCTGGATATTTAAAATATATACCCAGCTCGATTGAGGTATATTCTTTCCATTCAGTAGTTACGCCAACATCTTGAGTTGATGATAGGGTGACTAAAGACGATGTGGCCGTTTTATCTCTCCCAACTGGTTGCTGAGCACACCCAGCAAAGAAGAATATACCAAGTAACAGCGAGCTAAATATTACAACTTTATTCATAGCATTATTTAATGTTTATTATACAAAAATACCATAAATACATATTATCGTATTTTCCAATTATATCAAAGGACTCTTAATGCTGATCAATTACTTAAAGATAGCGCGATAGATTTAAGCCACCCCAATCGCCTTGACTTTGTATATAAATTGAGTTAAGTTAATTAATCATATTTAGTACATTAAATCTATAACCGAAACAGAAAGGAGTGCTTCATGCCACTACTTCCATGTAACAATCATCTGAATCGACCATTGGGATTTTCAACCGGCTGTCTACACAAATTTATGGACAGCTACTCTGCTGAAGCAATAGAGCAATTATCTTTGCGCGGTCAGGAAGCAATTGAGGTGATTTGTGCCCGGATCGAGGAAATCCCTCGTCTCCCAGCTATTGCACCATTAGTAAAAATGTTCGCGATAAAGTCAGTTCACCTGCCACTTAAAATTTGCTATGATAATTCACTTGAAATCCGAACGGCACTAAAACAATTAGAAGACTTTTATCTTCAAGTTGGAGCGACGACAGCAGTCATTCATCCCGAGTCGGTTGCTGACTGGTCAATCTTTGATGATCTTCAGTTGGATCTAGCAATTGAGAATCTGGACGACCGCAAACCGCGTTGGTTCGGTTTCGAACAGTTTGAGAAATTTTTTGATCGCTATCCCGATCGAAAGATGGTTTTAGATCTCAACCATTGCTACACTTACGGTGATCTGGCCGAACGGACGGAGCGCTATGTGAGTCGCTTTGGTGATCGCATTACCGAAATCCACTTGAGTGGCTGCGAAACCAACAAGCACCATTGTCCGCTATTTAAATATCGCCAGCGGGAAATAGTTGATTGCTTGAGTAGTACCAGTTGCCCAATCATTATCGAAAGTCCCTTTGACAATTTGTCAGACATCGATACTGAATTGCAATTTATCAGTGATTGCCTAAAATAATATTTGTTCTTTACGCCGCCCTTTTATAAGGCGGTTTTTTGTTACAAATTATTTATTAGGAAATATTATAGAATTTAATAACAGAATAGGAAAACCTTCGTATATTTGCTATCATAACAACATGATAACTCCTGCTCAACAAATATGGTTAGACCATTTAAATGATTCTGATTCTGTCAGGGTTATTCCTTATGACCCGCGAGTAAAGCCAGTATTTAAACAAATAAAAGCCGATTTAATCACAATCTTAGGCAATGTCCCCGTCCGCCACAAGGGCTCATCAGCACTAAAAATTTCTGGTCAGGGAGAGATCGATTTGTATCTACCAGTGGCTACAAATAACTTTAACAACTACCTGAATAAACTAAAAACACACCTAGGAGAGCCGGGCAGTGTTTATGATTTACGGCGGGTGCGCTTCGTAAAATATATCAATGACATTAAGATTGAAATATTTATCATTAATAAGAATAGCGTTGATTGGAAAAATTCAATTAAATTTGAAAAGTATTTGAAAAATAACCGAGATGCCTTGATGGCCTATGAAAAATTAAAGACGGATAATGCCGGTCAATCAACTAAAAAATATTATACAAAAAAAATAGAGTTTATTAATGAAATTTTATCGAGATAAGTTATATGGAAAACTATTTAAAATTGCGACCAACTAAAACAATTTTTAGAGATGAAGAAGTTACTAGATTAAGAGAAGTCGCTATATCAAAACTTAAAGAAAAATTATTGCCAGATGATAAAATAGTAAAAATATCACTAATTGGATCGTCAATAAAAAAATCCTTTGGCCAGTATGCGCCGCCGGGATTTCGTGGCAGTCTATATTCTGATTTTGATTTTATTGTATTTGTCGAGGATGATTACGTCATTCCCAAGTGGCTAGATCGAGAGCCAAACGGAAAACCATTTTCAGACAATGCTATGAATTTAGCTTATCGTAACAAGAAATTTGTTGATAATAAATTTGATATAGAAGTCTTCTTTCTAAGGCGGAAAAGTTTTGAGAACAAATTAATCCAAAAAGAGGGAGAGGTAGCTGGTCTTCCAATGTCGGAAAATACTGCGAATAAATACCTATCAGTTAACATCATAGACTAGGAGCATCAATATTTGATAATTAAAAAGCAGTTCGTGATCACGAGCTGCTTGTTTTTGTACTTAGGAATCTTTCAATAATGCTTGTTTGGCTAATGAAGCATAAAAGCTGGTCCCCTGCGGTGGTCGCAAATGGATACCATCTTTAGCAAAATATTCCACCTTGTCGGAGCTCTCCTTTTGCCAATCAACTAAAACGGCATTGGGATAACGAGGAACAACACGGGCAAATATTTCGTTATTCGATTTTTGCCAGGACCGCGGCACTCGAACCGTGAAAATAACTACCCGCTGGCAGTCTTTTAATGAATCCATCATCTGGATAAACAATGGTTCTTCAACGGTACCGTTGTTGCCAGTATGAATAAATACCGTGGCCGGAATTTTTCCGCCCTGTTTCATGTCAGCAATAATTTTTTCTAAATCAATAAATTGCCGTCCCACAACCGCATCAACTTTTATTCCATCAATCTGTTTCATCAAATCAGTGGCTGAGCCCAACATTACGGAATCACCAACGGCCAAAACCGTTAGCTTAATAGGCTTCGTTTCCGCAACTACTGGTATTGTCGGCAATGTTTTGACTACCGCAACTGTTTGTTTCCGCTCTATTTCTAAATCTAGCGGCGGATCAAATGGCATAATTTTTGCAACCTGACTGATTTCCTCTTCTAAAGGTGGATCGATCGGCACAATTTCCATTGATTGAGTCACCTCTTCTTCCGGTGGCGGATCAATGGGAATAATCGTTCTGTCTATTTCCGGCACAACGAGTGGCGTTTCACTAACCGACTCATTTTGAGCAGAATCTAATTCTGCGATAACAATTGGTTCGTCTTTTGCCTGCGCCAAAGAAATGTAACAAAAACCAGAGACAGCTACCACGACTAAACTCACCACTGCGCACTCACTGACTAGATAGACACGTCTCAGTCCGCTCGAGGTCTTAAGTTTTTCATAATACTTTCCAATCGCGCCATAACGAATCGGATTCTCAATGTAGCGATAGGAAATTTCCACCACCGCTAACAAGAGAAAGATTCGCAAGATTAACAACGCCCAACCATCTAGCGGATAATTGTAGTGTGACTCAGTCAGAATAAAGACCGGCCAATGCCACAGATACAAACCATACGAACGTTTACCGATCCACCCAAACACCGACCAACCAAGTATTGGCTTCAGTAACATCGAGTGTGCATTGAGACCGGAAATAATAAGCAGTGCTGTTCCCAGGGTAGCTAAGAATAATCCGCCGCGGAAAATAAATAATTCTCCACCGACCAGACTCAGGCCGAGATAAGCAATCAAGCTCAAACCGATTAGCCCTAAGGCATCGATACCGATGGTTTTGCTCCACGACCTTTTAACGCTGGCAAAGTTTGGTTTGAAATATATTGCCAGTAGCGCGCCGATCATTAAAGCATACGCACGCGTGTCAGTACCGAAGTAAGCGCGCGAGTCGTGTGGTGCTGCCTGGCCGTAAGTAACCAATGAATAAGCTGACCAACCCGCTAAGGCAGTTATCATAAGTGTCAGCCAAAACTTGTTGCCACGACAACAAAATAATAGTGCCATCAGCAACAGCGGCCAGACCACATAAAACTGCTCTTCAATTGAGAGCGACCAGAGATGACCAAACAAGGCCGGACGATCCATTAGTTCAAAATAGGATTTGCCAGCAAAAATGAAATTCCAATTAATGTAATAACAAATTGCTGGTAACGCCTGCCCTTTAATCGTCAGTAGTTCGCCCGATAGGTCGGGCAGATACTTAGCGGTAGCAGCGAGACTTGTTGTCTCCAGCTGTGCTTTTCCGACTGGCACCAAAGCAGCCAGCAATGTCACTACTAAAATCAAGGTCAGTACAGCCGGCAGTAAACGCCGAAACCGCATCAGCCAGAATTTCTTCAAACTGATCCGACCATTTTTTTGCCATTCATTCAAGAGTAGCATGGTGATTAAATAGCCACTTAAAACAAAGAAGATATCGACACCGATGAAGCCGCCGCTAAGCGATTCAAAGCCCGCCGGGCGATAATGAAAAATCAAAATCATGATAATGGCGAGGGCCCTAATCCCATCTAACGCCTTGACGTGTCCTGGTTTACTAACCTCAATCATTGACTGCCCTCCTTAAGGTCTGAAAGATGTATATTGTAATGAGCAATATTTCAGCCTACAATAGTTTACGCCGAATGTCAATTACGTGTACAGTTAACATCAAAGGGTGACATTTTGGTAAGATAAGGGTGACACTGTTAACTCACCTAAACTTAGCAAAATATATGCCAGGATCAAAGCTTAGCGCCCCTCAAGAAATAAGGTTCAGATGGTATCGTCAGGTCGA
>CAISTG010000041.1 GCA_903888345.1 Candidatus Buchananbacteria bacterium
ATATAATAATAGTAATAATAAGGGATGTGGATAGAGGGGATAACTCAAATTATTCAATAGATAATGGTGAAATTTAAGTGGGAAAGGTTAACAACTAGTCTAATTATATTTGGTTAGTTGTTAATTAGTTTTAATTATAATTGCTTATCCACTACTAATACTTATTTTACTAAACTTATTAACTAGTTATCATACATCTTTTCCTATTGTTATCAACTTAAGTGATATGGAGTGATTGATATTAATTTACTTAAAGTTAGAGTTATTAAATTTTTTCAACATTTTAAACCTGGTTTATCAACAAGTTGTCAGTTATTAAGACTTTATCAACAGGTTATTGGTAGAGTTTTTGTTTTAAGGTGTTGATATCTTGTCTTAATTTATCATCGGTTTTAAGTAGTCTAATAATTTTATCACAGGCATGAATAACCGTAGTATGATCGCGACCACCTAATTCCTGGCCAATTACCGGATAAGATAATTTTAATTCATCACGCATTAAAAACATAATAATTTGGCGTGGTTCAGTGAGGTTTTTCTTGCGACAAGGACCAATAATGTCTTCAATAGCAATATCGAAATATTCGGATACCATTTTAATAATGTTTTTAGGTACGAGGGAATTCTTTTGGGTATTAATCACTATTTGTGAGGTAATTTGCTTAACCTCTTCAATACCTAAAATACGATTTTGGAGTTGACTTAGGGCCACAATCTTATTAATTACACCCTCTAATTCTCGAATATTATTATGAATAGCATTAGCTAGGTATTCAACCACCGCATTTTCAAGGGTAAAGTTCTTTTCTTTAATTTTTTCCTGAATAATCGCAACCTTGGTTTCAAAGTCTGGTGTTTGGATGTCAGCAATCATCCCCCATTCAAATCTCGAGACTAAACGCTGCTCAATACCAGGGATAGCTTTAGGTGGTCGATCAGAAGAAATAATTATTTGTTTATTATTTTGCTGTAATTCATTAAAAATATTAAAAAACGCCTCCTCAGTTCGCTCTTTACCAGATAAAAACTGAATATCATCAATTAATAAGACGTCTAGTGAGCGATAACGATTATTAAATTCTTCTAATGATTTATGATTTTCAGAGGCGCTACGAACAGCATTCATATAATCATTAGTAAAATTCTCACAACTAATATAACAAACCTTAGATTCAGGATTGTCTTCCATGATTTTATTACCAATCGCATGCATCAAATGAGTTTTTCCAAGACCAACGCCACCATAAATAAACAAGGGATTATAAGCATTACCAGGGTTTTTAACGACTGCCAGTGAGGCAGCATGAGCTAATTCGCTATTTTTGCCAACAATAAAGGTGGCAAAAACATGTTTAGGGTTAAGACGACTAATAAATTTTACTGGCGCCGCAATATTTAAATTACTAGCTTTATGGGAAATTTCGGCCGCTAAATTATTATTAGTTGGTTTTGGTTGGTTGGTATTTGAAAAGTTACTATAATTTTGGGTTGTCGTTGGTTGTGGGGTGGTTGTTGTAGTTGAAGTGGTAATTGGAGCCACTTTGATTGTGTTAGAAAAACCCCCTTTATTTTGAGAGGAAGAATCAATCTTATATTCAATCTCTTTTAGATTGTTATTTTGAGTAATGTTTCTAAGTGCCTTAAGAATAGTTTGATGGTATTTCTTTGATAAGTATTCTTTGGTAAAAATATTAGGAACATTAATAATAACTCTATCGTCATTATAATTAGCGATAGAGGTATTTTTAAACCAGGTAGTGAAATTAGCTTTAGATAACAGGACTTCCAATTCACCGAGGGTAGCCTGCCATAACTCTTGTGGAGTCATAAAGATCAAGGGGTTATTTGAGATAATAAAAGATAAATCGAGGGGAGATTTTTTACTAAGATAATTCTAGCATAATTACAGATAAAGTAAAATTATCCACAACCCAAAAAGTTATCAACAATTTGTTATAAACTTGTGGATAAACACTAAAGGCGGTATTTTTGACTTTTTTATTTAAAAGTGTTATATTAATTGGAGATTTAAATTAATGAAATTATGCCTAAAAGAACCTATCAACCAAAAACAAGAAGAAAGGCTAAAACCCACGGTTTCATGAAGAGAATGCAGACAGCCGGCGGAAAAAAAGTTTTAGCGAGAAGAAAAGCTAAAGGAAGAAAGAAAATAGCTATTTCAGTAAGAAAAACCAAATAAATATGCTAGCTCAAAAGAATCGCTTAAGTAAGAAAGCTGATTTTGAGCTGGTATTTAAAAGCGGCAATAAAGTATATAACCAGTATTTGAATCTTCGATTTAAAGAAAATGGGTTAAATTATTGCCGTTTTGCTATTATTGTTAGTAATAAAATCAGTAAAAAAGCAACAGAAAGAAATAAGGTTCGCCGTCGTCTAAGATCGGTTATAAGTGTTAATTTGTCTAATTTTAAACAAAATAACGATATTATTCTAACTGTTTTGCCACCACTTAAAGCACTTGATTTTGCGGAAATTCGTGAAATTTTGCTAAATTTACTAAAAAAATCGAAAATATATGGGTAAGTTCACTTATTATCCAAGATTTTTCGTATTAAAATTAATTAAAATCTACCAAAAAACCCTTTCTTTTGATCATGGTTTATTGCGGTATTTATACCCCCATGGTTATTGTCGTTTTAAGCCCACCTGCTCAGAATATGGTTATTCGGCAATTGAGAAGTATGGTTTAATTAAGGGTGGTTGGAAAGCGGTTTGGCGAATAATTAGGTGTAATCCCTTTAATAGTGGTGGTTATGATCCACTTAAATAGTTAGAATTTAGTAATTTAGAATTAAATAGCAAAATAACTTTAATTCATGATTAGTAATTTTTAATTTTAAAAAGTATGTTTGCATTTATTGGTCATATATTCACAATTATTTGTTATCAACCACTTTTAAATTTGTTGGTGGTGACTTATAATTTATTACCTGGTCATGATATTGGCTTGGTTATTCTGATTTTAACCATCTTAATTAAATTAGTTCTGTACCCCTTTTCTTTGAGCACCATCAAAGCTCAGAAATCAATGAATGAGTTGCAGCCGAAATTAAATGAGATCAAGATTAAATTTAAAGACGATAAAGAGCGCCAAGCCAAAGAAACAATGAGTTTATATAAGGAGCATAAAATTAATCCTTTTGCTTCTTGTTTGCCGTTATTAATCCAGTTGCCATTTTTGATTGCTATTTATCAAGTGTTTAATACTGGTTTGCGCAGTGGTGATTTGAGTTTGGTTTATTCCTTTGTGTCTAATCCAGGAAAAATTAACACTATCGCTTTTGGTTTTTTTGATATGGCCAAGTCGGCCTGGATTTTGGCCGTCTTAGCTGGTGCCGCTCAATTCTGGCAAACAAAAATGATGTTAGTTAAGCGTCCCACTATTAAAAATAAAGATGGTGGCGCTGAAGATGAAGATATGGCGGCCATTATGAGTAAACAGATGACTTTTATGATGCCACTGATGACGGTCTTAATTGGTTGGAGTTTGCCGGCTGGTTTAGTCTTTTATTGGTTGCTTTTAACAGTCTTTACTGGCTTACAACAATTAATCACTATTGGAAAGAAAAAAGAATTGCCAGTTGAAGTGATTGATACTAAATAAATTTCTCAAAATAAATATCCAGCAACTATGGTTGCTGGATATTTTATTATTAGTTTTTTTATTGAATTGTTACCACTACTTGATCACCAGGATATTTTTTATCACTTAAATTAAAGATGTAGGCTTTAATTAAATAGGTGCCAGGGTTAATAGTTTTCTTAAAAGTATAAGTAAATTTTTCTGATGTTGGTTTGACTGTTGCCATTAAATTTTCTGTTTTATCGCCACTTAATAGATAGTACAAATCAATTTGTTTAATTTTTTGCGGGTTAGTGATGTCGCCTTTAATGGTTAGTGGTAATTTAACATTTGCATTATCAATTGGACTAGAAAAATTTAAGGTCGGTAGATTGCCAGTTAAGACTAGATTAAAATCAATACTTTTAGTTGTCGTATTTTCTAGATCATCTTTAACTAGCACTGTTAAATTGTGATAACCACTAGCCAAATCCGACAAATCAATTATTTGGTTATTGCCCAAACCGGCGACTGATTTTACTAATTCATTATCTAAATAGAATTCAGTTTTACTAATACCGCGTTTACTTGAGCCATCAAGTTGAATAGTTAATAATTCCTCCTTGATTGTTTCGCCTGAGGTGGGGCTGACAATATTTAGGTTTGGCTGATCTTCTGGTAAATGAATATTGTCATATTCGGTCGGGATGTTTTGGTTGTTGCCATCAGGATTTAAGCTTTGTTTGATGGCCCAAGCCTTAACCCCAGCCTCCCAATTACTATATTGTGGATCATCGCTAGGGTTGGTTGGTAAGGGGCCTCGTGGATCGTCTTTATTAACATACTGCAAGATATCGTGAATTTCCCCGGTACTTAAAGTTTTAATAGTTGATGATGGAGTATATTGGGTTGCTAATTTTCCCGACATAGAATCAATCTTGAATTCATGGCCAGACATTAGTTGTCCATCGAGTATAGCCTTGCCGGTTATAACTGGTTGAGGTTTGGTGAAACCTTCTATTGGGGTATTTTTTAATGATTCATTCATGAAATAATTCCAAATTGGTGCTGCGACAATCGAGCCGTCTGCGCCACGAGTCATGGCATCATTATTTGAGTTACCTACCCAAACTCCACAAACCAATGATGGCGTATAGCCCATTGTCCAAGCATCATGGTAATCATTAGTTGTTCCAGTTTTAGCCGCTACTGGACGTCCAGATAATGTTAGACGACCGCCAGCGCCAAAAATATAAGCACGTGCAGCATCATCAGATAAGATATCGGTGGTCTGACGAGCAATTTCTGGATCCAAGACATCAGTTTCCTTATCTTTAAATTCCTCAATCACTTTACCATTCTTATCCTCAATTTTTAGAATTGGATTAACATCATGTTTTTGTCCATCAGTTGCTAAAACTCCATAGGCGGCAGTATGATCTAATAATTTAACTTCCGCCCCACCCAAAACAATTGATAAACCAAAACGATCACGATTAGCTAAGGTGGTATAACCTAAACTATCCGCTAAATTCAAAATATTATCCATGCCAGTTAAGTAGGTTAATTTAACTGCCGGAATATTTAATGATCCAGCTAAGGCTTTACGAAGTGTAACTGGGCCATTTTCGTTTTGATGGTAGTTATTAGGCTCATATTTTTTAACGCCAGTAGTATCAAAGTTTGTTATGGTGTCATAGAGAATAGTATTAGGTGTGTAACCCTTTAAAAAAGCAGCCGTGTAAACAATCGGCTTAAATGAAGAGCCTGGCTGACGTGGACTAATAGCAACATTAACTTGGCCGTCAATTGCTTCATTATTATAGTCAGCTGAACCAACCATTGCTAGAACCTGTCCAGTTTTGGGGTCTAATGAAACAAGGGCCGCATTTCCGAAACCATATTTTTTGCCATTAGCTTCGATACCTTTTTTAATTGCCTCTTCAGCGATTTTCTGTTTATCTAAATCTAGTGTTGTATAAACTTTCAAGCCCTCTTGATTGATAAAAGTCTCTCCATATTTTTCTGATAGTAGTTCTCTAATATACATCACGAAATGTGGCGCCGTAATTGATTCTGTCAGTGGCTTGAAAGAAATTTTTTCTTGTTTGGCTGTCTCCGCTTGATCTTTGGTAATATAACCAAGCTCCGCCATGGAATCTAAAATATAGCGTTGACGCGCCAACAACTCTACGCGGTGATTGCCGTAAGGAGAATAATAGGTTGGCGCTTGTGGGATGGCGGCAATAATTGCGCTTTCTGATAAGGTTAAATCTTTGGCCGGTTTACCAAAAAATGATTGGGAGGCGGCCTCAATACCATAAATAACTGAACCATAAGGAATTTCATTCAGATACATATTAAAGATCTGATCCTTGGTGAATTTTTGCTCAATCTGATAAGAAATTAATAACTCTTTAATTTTTCTAGTATAAGTTTTTTCATTTGTAAGAATGGCATTCTTAACAAACTGTTGGGTTAGAGTTGAACCACCAACCTTGGACCCAGTAATTAAATTTTTTAGGATTGATCGAACAATGCCCGTGATGCTGAAACCACCATGCTGATAAAAATTACGATCCTCGGCAGCTAGTACGGCCTTTTTGGTATAATCAGGAACGTCGTTTAAATTAATTAAAGTACGTTTAATATTGCCATGGATATCATATAAAACGGTCTGTCCGGTACGGTCATAGATTTTGGTTGAGACAGTAATTTCTCTTTTTAAAACACCATCTGCTGAAGGTAAGTCTTTGGAGATCCACGCTAATAAACCAATGCCGGCAATACCGACTAACAGCACCATTAAAACAACAGTCATTACCAAGAATTTAACAATCTTGCCTTGTTGAAATTTTCGATGTTTTTTTGGTTTGGTTTCGGAGTAAGTTATTTTGCCACCACTTTTTTCGCGGCTATGTTGAGGTTTGAGTGGCTCGGGGTTTCTCCAGTCAATTGAAGACATATATAAATAATTATTTAAGTTTAGAAAATTGATTAGTTTTTATTAAGCTACCACCACAAATAGCCATCGCTAAGGCGTCAGCAGCATCATCTGGTTTAGGTATTTCTTTGAGATTGAGAATTATTTTTACCATTTGTTGAATTTGTTTCTTGTCAGCTTTACCATAACCAGTTAAGCCTTGCTTAACTTGTAGTGGTGTGATTTCAATAATATTTAAGTCAGCTTCAATTAAAGTAAATAGCGCGACTCCCCTGGCTTGACCAACCACTAAAGCTGTTTTGGCGTTATTACAAAAAAATAATTGCTCAATCACGCAAGTAGTTGGTTGATATTTGGCTAAAATATTTTTGAGTTCAAAATTTAAAATCTTCAAGCGTTCTGGTAAGGTCAATTTACTCGAAGTTTTAATGCTGCCATAAGTGATTAAGGTTAATTGAGCGCCAACTTGTTTAATCACGCCATAACCGGTATCAGCAATACCAGGATCAATGCCGATTATAATTTGTTCTTTACCAGTTGGCATTAGTGTAGATGTTAGTGATATCGTCGAGATTATCAATCAGATTATAAAGTTTTTCAATTTTTTCTTGTTCTTCTGGATTGGTAAGAGTTAATTCTTCTTTTGGTAAATAAGCTAGAGTTGCTTCTTTTATATTTAAGTTTTGTTTTTTTAAATTTTCCGCGACAATCATTAGGGCATCAGCTGGAGTAATGACTTGCCACTGTGCATCTTTAATAATATCTTCAGCACCAGCATCAATAATTAATAATTCAGAATCATCATCTAAGTTGTCTCCGTCGAGAATAATTACGCCGCGTCGATCAAAATTCCAAGCAACCGAATTACTACTACCTAATTGAGCACCATGCTTATTTAAAATTGCTTTGAGGTCAGCCACGGTGCGATTTTTATTGTCAGTGACCGCTTCGACTATATACCCAACTCCATGAGGTCCAATTATTTCATAAGTAACTTCTTCAAAAATTGCACCATCTTTGCCGGTGCCAGCACCCTTATCAATAGCTCGTTGAATATTGTCTTTGGGCATATTGGCTTCTTTACCCTTTTCGACGGCTAAGCGTAATTTAAAGTTACTATTAATATCCGGTCCACCCTCTCTAGCGGCAACGGTAATTAAATTAGCAATTTTGGTAAAAGCAGCGCCACGTTTGGCATCTTGAGCTGATTTGGCCCGAAAATTTGTGGCCCATTTACTATGTCCGGACATAATACATCTTGGATATTAATTAGTATTTCACTTTTTATATTATAATGATAATAGCACTAAAAATCAAGGAAATTGACATTATTGCCGGTATCTATTACGATATAACGATAACTTGAACTTTAAAATAATAGCAATACTAAACCCATAAGGAGAGTGGCTATGAGTATTGAGGAACAGATTAATAGGCTGTTTGATGGTGTGGCAGAGGGTCCGGGTTGGGAAGTTGAGGTTAAAGTCGATGTGCAGGCTATTAACGAGCCCCTGGGACATTGTAGTCCCCTGGTTAAACAGATCAAGGTGGCGATCGTTAAGGCTGAGGCGGCGATTAAATTTCAACGTCTACCTGGTGACGCTGTGTGGGCGGCATGCTTAGATGGCTTAGCAACTCGTTGTGGTGGTCACCCTAAGCTGGTACGCGAATTAGTGCAACTAGAGACTGATGAACAAGTGGTTTCGTGGTATTTATCAGCAAAATTCACTAGCCGTGATATTTTTAGCTGGCTAGAGCAAGTGGGACGTAGTGATAATCAATCAATTTACGCCTTTATTATGGCTAATCCCTGGAAGAATTTCGACTACGTGGCATTAACTGATGATGAGTTAATCACTGAGATTCTTCTCAATGGTTGGGATGAACCACGGCAGATGGCGGCTATGGTCGCCGGTGAAGTGGTGTCCTTACGTAATATCTCGAGCCTTGTTGGTTTTCAGGGGTCAGAGTGGATCGTGGAAATGATCGCTCGAGGTGGTATTTTTACTGACCGCACTTTATTGGCCTTACAGTCAATTTATGGTGTGGATGCCAAAAATGGTCGCCAAAAGGTGGAGCGTTGGGACAAAAATAAGATCTGGCAGTTTTGGGATCGGTTAGAAATTTCTGATCGTGATAAAATGAGCTTGTTTGTGCAAGCACTGGGTGTTAATAAGGCGGTGGAGTTTTTTCGGAGTATCCCAGAGCTCAAAGATCAGCAGATTGTCACTGAGTTGCTGTCCTTAGGGATCAGTCTCTCGCGTTTAACCAGTGCCTATGCTCCCAAATCAAATATTAATGACCCGACTGATTTGCGACTTTTACATCTTCAATTTATTGAGGTTTTGGAGCGGCTCGGCAAGACAGACCAGCAGATTGTAAAGTTACTAGTGGATGCCGAGTTTACTTATTTTATGATTGCCAACTCGCTACTATATGTGAAGTGGGAGCCAGAGAGAATTATTGATAACATGCTACTTTGTGGGTGTGATTTGGTTTTACTAACGCGAATGGTTAATTTGGCGGCCGAAACTATGCTGACAACCAGTTGTGGTATGTTTACCCCAGTGATGGTCGCTAAATGGAATAAGATCTTGCTTCCTAAAACGCAGGCTATAGCGGTCAATCATATCTTTGACTAAGCGCCATTGGTAATTGATAATGTTGTTCATTAAAAAAGCGTCCCCGCTTCCGCCGGGACGCTTTTCTTATTTTTAAACTAACATGATGTTAGCGACAGTGTCTTTTTCTTCTTTGAAACGCATCACTCGGACACCTTGAGTGTCACGTCCGAGAATATTAACTTGGCTAATAGCCAAACGAATAACTTGGCCATGATTAGAAATAACAATCATTTCTTTATCATCCGGATAAACTAATTTTCCGCTGACGATTTTGCCAGTTTTCTCAGTGATTTTAGCGGTTTTAATGCCAGAACCGCCACGACCCTGGACTTTATAGTGAGTTAGTTCGGTTTGTTTACCGTAACCATTCTCCATAATAATTAAAGTGTTGGCTAATTTCTCATCCTTAGGATCAAAGACTGCCATACCTACTACTTCATCTTTGCTCTTTAGGCGGAAGCCGCGGACACCAGAAGAAGTTCGTCCCATGGAGCGGACATCAGCTTCCTTAAAGCGGATCGCTTGACCTTCTTTGGAAATTAAAATAATATTTTCGGCGCCCTTTGATGGTTGAACCCAATTAAGATCATCATCTTCGCGCAATTTAATCGCAATTAAACCAGAACGTCTCACGTTTTTAAAATCCTCGATCGGAGTTTTCTTAATCGTCCCCTTGTTAGTGACCATGACTAAGAATTTATCATTTTCGACATCAGTTGAAGGTAAAATACTGGAGACTTTTTCGGTCTGAGCCAATTGTAAGAAGTTAACCAAGGCCTGTCCTTTGGCCGTACGTGAGGCCTGAGGCAGGTCATAACCCTTAAGTTGGAAGACACGACCACGATTGGTGAAAAACATGATATCAGCATGAGTGGAGGTTAAGAAACAGTGCTCAACCGAATCCTCTTCTTTGGTGGTTAAACCAATGACGCCTTTACCGCCACGTCCCTGAACCTTAAAGGTATCTGGTGGTAAGCGTTTAATATAGCCATCGGTCGTCACCATGACCATCATTTCGTCATCAGGAATCAAATCCTCTGCTTTAAAGTTATCGACGCCATGAGGAATGATAACGGTTCGGCGCGGACTAGCAAATTTTTCTTTGATTTCATTAATTTCGTCTCTAATAATACTTAATATTTTAGCTGGAGATTTAAGGATCGCTTCTAACTCTTTAATCAACTTCATTTTTTCCTTCAATTCCATTTCAATACGCAATTTTTCTAAGTTAGCTAATTGTTGTAAACGCATTTCCAAAATAGCGACGGCTTGGCGTTCACTTAATTTAAATTTCTTAATTAAGTTAACACGCGCCTCTTCCTTGTCTTTGGATTTTTTGATGGTAGCAATAATTTCATCAATATGCTCCAGTGCTAATACCAATCCTTCTAAAATGTGAGCGCGGTCTTTGGCTTTGTCCAAATCAAATTGAGTGCGACGGATAATCACCTCTTTACGATGCTTCAAGTATTCTTCGAGCACCATTTTCAAATTCAAAACTTTTGGTTGAATACCATCAACCAGCGCCAAAATATTAAAATGAAAAGTATCTTGAAGTTGAGTGAATTTAAATAATTGATTTAAAATTTTCTGAGGATAGGCGTCCTTCTTAATTTCAATCACGACGCGTACGCCATCTTTATTGGATTCATCGCGCAAATCTTTAATGCCCTCGACCCGTTTTTCTTTAACGAGTTCAGCAATCTTTTCGAGCAAGGTTGATTTGTTGGTTTGATAAGTGACTTCGGTTACAATAATACGAAAAACTCCGGCCTTGGTTTCTTCAATTTCAGTTTTGGCGCGACAGACAATACCGCCACGACCAGTTAAGTAGGCTTGCTTGATGTCTTCGATATTATAAATAATGCCGCCAGTTGGAAAGTCAGGTCCTTTGACGAATTTCATTAAATCCTCGATTTCACAATCAGGATGATCGATTAAATGATTGATACCATCGATAATTTCGCCCAGGTTGTGTGGCGGAATATTAGTGGCCATACCAACCGCAATACCCTGCGTGCCATTAATCAATAAGTTAGGCAGTTTAGCGGGCAAGACACGCGGCTCTTTATGAGCGCCATCATAGTTGGGAATGAAGTCTACGGTGTTTTTGTCGATGTCGTATAATAACTCTTCAGCAATCTGAGCTAATTTAGCTTCAGTATAACGCATGGCAGCAGCACTATCGCCGTCCATGGAACCAAAGTTTCCTTGGCCTTTAACCAAAGGATAACGCAAAGAAAAATCTTGGGCCATACGGACCATTGTTTCATAAATCGCGGAGTCACCGTGGGGATGATACTTCGCCATAACTTCACCGACTACATTAGCGGATTTACGGAATTTGGCGTTGGCTTTTAAACCAATGTCCCACATCGCATATAAAACGCGACGATGAACTGGTTTCATACCATCACGGACATCGGGCAAGGCGCGTGAAACAATGACTGACATGGCATAATCCAAGTAGCTTTCTTCGACCTCATCAGAAATTCGGCGTTCGATTACAGAGTCAGGATTGGAATTGAAATCCAGATGCTGTTGATTTTTGTCATCTTTTTTGGCCATAGTATTAAGCAATTAAAAATTACGGGTTACTGATTAATTTCATAAGGTTGAAATTCAGATCGTAAGTTGTAATTTGAAATTTATAATTATTTTATAATTCTAATTGTTCTAATTATTTCTTCTTCGAGTGGTTGATAATAGTCAATGGTTCCCGCGCTGGTGGCTCGTACTTCAATCACCTTTTTGTTAGCAATATCATTGATGAAATAGAGACGCTCGACAGTTGATGAGCCATTGGGATTGATTTTGAGAAAAGTTGAGCCTTCAGTGGTGCTACTAGTTAAGAGTAGATCTTCTTTTTCTGGTTGGAAACCAGTGAGTTCAGAATTCTTACTAATCCAATTTGCTAATGATAATTTTTTGCTGTTATCTTTACTAGTGATTGTTAGTTGTCCGAAGGAGGTCGAGGTGGCACTGGAGGTTGAGTCACCAATTAATAAGGACTTAGTCTCAGTTAGTTTGGACCAGTTCTCTGGATACTGCAATCTCAAACCGGATTTGATGAAATCGTGCGTCGGCCAGAGACTACTGTCAGGGTTATTTTTAATTTGCGTTTCTAGATTTTCTTTAATGGCAGTAAGATCATTAATATCAATAGTTTGGGGTGTGGCGCGATCTTTAACTTGCGTGTCAAACCGAGCTAAACTCTCGTTGATTTGCTGGCTTAATTGGCTGAGAGAAACTTGGCTAGTGTCACTGGCAATATTAAAACGTAAAATAAATAACCAGCAAATTACTAGTATAATCGAAAAAATTCCTACTCCAAGCCAAAGCAGGTTTTGCTTTCTTTGTAGTTCTGGAGAAATTTCTCGAATGTTAATGTAAGTTGGCTGAGTTGGTGTTTCAGCTGGCGTCTCCCCTTTTTTGGTTTTGGCAGGCGCTTTTTTCTTGGTTGTTTTACGCATGGGTTTAGGTGCTAAATAGGTACTAAAGAGCTAACAATTATTTAATTTTAAACTGTTAAAATAATTACTCGAGTATCTTCAGTCATTAAATCTTTTTTGGCAATTTTTAATTTTTCCATTGTCTCAGATTTGAGACCGCAGGATTTCAAAAAGTCATCAGCTGTAGTTAGGTCGGTTTTTTGGCCGTCAATTTTGTAGTTCATAGGAATTACTAAACGAGGGTCGATTTGTGAAACGACTTCACTCGCCTTTTTGCCATCAAGAGAATTCTTACCACCGACTGGTAGTAATAGAATATCAACATTGCCGAGGCGTTCGATTTGGTCGTTGTCGAGCGGTTGCGATAGATCACTTAAATGCGCAATCGAAATATCTTCACCGATTACTTTAAATAAGGTTAGTTGCTTTTTTTCTTTGACGCTAATCGCCGGAATACCGTAAATAAAAATACCCTTGGTTTCATATTCACCGGGCGACGTAATAACAAAAGGGTCACCGCGCAAGGCGTCAACGTTATTGTGGTTGTCATCGTTCTTGGAAACAGTAACGATGTCCGCTTGGAATTTCGACATCTTCAGTCCTTCCGCATCAGTGAAAGGATCATTGACAATGACAAATTCACCTTGGTTGTTTTTGGTCGAAATCTTAAAACATGACTGTCCGAGCCATTGAATTATCATAGTATTTGTGTTATATTTTCTGTAACTTTTATAGCTTAATTTTACAATATTTTGAGTTAAGAAGCAAGCAATATTTATTCTTTCTTAAACAGCCGTAATTAGCTAAATAGATCTTGAAAGACTGGGATAGTCTGTGTCATAAATTCCGGTTGTTGGGGCGCGGTCTAGAGAGTAACTCCTAACGTAAGATTATAGTTTCGTTCGATTAAATTTATGCTCCCATAGTTCAGTGGATAGAACAAGGGACTCCTAAGCCCTAGACGCAGGTTCGATTCCTGCTGAGAGCAAAATTATATTTAATAGGGTGAAATTCCTGTCGAGGGCAAATAAATGGGGCTGGATTAACGTCTGACATAAATCGGAGTAGGAGTGTGGTCATAACTCGTCAAGTTGAGTTTAATACCCGAGTTAGCCAGTCGACAAACCACAGAAGTTATTCAAAGTAGCCTTTAGGTCGCTTAGTTGACTTAAAGGCTATTTTTGCGGAATGTCTAGACATGTCTAGACATTGGAGATAGCGGTGGGTAAAAATATTATTTTGCTAAATTTAGATAAGTTGGAAATATACTACCTGTGGATAACTTGTTGCTATGTGGGATAAATGTCTAGACATGTCTAGACATTGGAGGAAATTTTTGTTAAGAGCTAATAATTTACAGAAGTGATAATTTGACGAACTTTTTAGCTAAATTTAGCTAAATATTAATTTATCTAAATTTAGCTAAACTAAAAAATTGTACAAATTTACTCAGTTGTCTACAGGCCTCTGTTGATAAACGGTTCATTTATCGAGATAAGTCTAGACATGTCTGGACATTGGAGGTGTTTTTGGCCTGTGTACAGACTGTATTTAAGTATCAATATTGCAAAATCGGTAAATTATTAGTAAGGTTAACTATACTTATTTGATCTTTAAAAAATTCAACAAGGAGACTTCACATGAATTCTAGCCAACCAATCGATTATTGGGATAAGCATGGAGCTTGTTTTACCCTCGGACTAATTTTTGTGCCACGACTGGCGCTATTGTTTTGTGATTATGAATTTGCGTTAGTCGACTGGTTGTTGTGGATATTTTTTCCCCGATTATTAGTGGCAATACTGGGGACAGCCTATTATTGGAATACAAATAGTGTTATCTGTATTATCGCCTGGTTGATGGTATTTGAGATTATAACGGTATAGTCGTGGAAATTTGGTGATTATTCACAAATATTGATTTTGCTGGCTTTACACTTCACGTGTATTATTGAATGAATCACTCGAAAAATCTTGTGACTGACGACTCAATAAGCCAGGTATATTGATTATAGATGATAAGTAAATGATTATTCCTAACCAATAGTTAGTTATTATCGGACTGTTTGGCGCGTTTAGTTGGGCATAAGCAATGATTTGCTCGGTTTGTTCCTTAAATGACTTAAATATTATCCAAGTATATTTTTCACACTTCACGGGAAGTCTTAAGTTCATTAACTGTATAGACTCGGAATTATTCCGAGTTTTTTATTTATACCCAGTTCTGGGGATAAATAGTGTTAGTAGTGGATAAATGAGCATTTATTGACTAGCTTACCATTGACATTAAAATTAATCTGGAGTAAAATAATTAATTGATTGGTGTACCTTGATTTATAATAATTACGCAGTAACAACCACAGAAGAGGCTATCATGAATGGTCAGAACACTAGAGCCATGGAAGATGAAGATGATTCGTTCGGTGTAACAGACGAGGATTTTTTGCTAGATCTTGATCAGACCATTAAGAATAATTTTGATGAGACGGTGGAGCAATGTCGAAAAGTCATCGTAGATGCACTGACATTGGCCGGTCCACATGAGCGTGAGCAACTGGAAATGAATCTGACACTTGAATATCAGCCAGCAGGCCTAAAGTTGTATCGCCGTTTCGGTTTGGTTTTCTTGTCGTTTATACCGCTCTATATGGGGAGTCCCTTCGACGCGATAGTCAAATGCTCCCTGCGCTACAGCAATTGGAAGGTACTCGGAGCCTATGTGACCGGCATCGATGGTAGAGGCCCGACAATGTATTTTGCTATTGATGATTGGACTGACAAGGATAATCCACGCTTAATTTGCACGGGCAAAGATCTTGATGGAGATTCGTCGTAAAGTTAAGTTACCAAACAGTTCGCATAACTTTGTTCATTGATACGGCTACACGTGAAGTGTAACCGTTTTTTTATTGTCAAAAAAAGAGACGATTCAATAATCGTCTCTTTAGGAAATGGTTGTGGACCCTAGCGGGATCGAACCGCTTGCCTCTTCCATGCCATGGAAGCGCTCTACCAAGTGAGCTAAGGGCCCAAGTGTTATCTATTATAAACCATTTTTGGAAAACTTTCAAGTGGGGAAAACTCCGCGATTTTTAACTGCCTGAGCAACTAAATTTTGGCTAAATTTAAATAAAAAACCCGATTTCAAATCGGGAATTTTTTGTTTAAAGGACATTCAACTGATGCTGAATTGTTGGCATCAATCGGCTCATAAGGAACTTGCTTGGAGAGCTGAATTTGTTCAGCTAAGAGTAGTAGAAGTTTTCGCATCTGTACTTCAGAAATTCTTTTGGTAATTCTTCTTTCCATCGAGGCAACCCAATTTTCCTCTTTATGCCAATAAAGAAGATGCAGACACTCATGAATTAGCGACGGTAAAATATCGTGGTCAGGACTGAGCCAAATATTCAGTCCTTGAGGTTCTTCATTGGAGGAAAGTCCGGCCAAGCGCTGCTTTCGACCACTTTTGATAACTCTTTTCATCCTGGCAATGGTAAAGTTCACTTCATCAGATTCAAGTAGTCGGTAAATGCGATAGAGGTAATACCTGATTTGCCGATCCGATAAACGGGGAATGCCAACTGGCTTCGTCATGATCTAGCCCTCCTGGTTGTAAGGTGCAATGTATTTAAATTTATTACAAAACCTCGTTATCATGACTGCCAGATTCGGTGCGGCCGGCATCAGTAATCCTAATAAATTGGCAATCACGCAACTCATCAATGGTTTTGGCATTACCATAACTCATGCCCGATTTTAAACCACCGATAAATTGGTTAATAATATTATCAACTGAACCGCGATAGGGGACGCGTGCTTCAATTCCCTCGGGTGTGATTTCCTTAAAATTTTCTTTGGCGTTAGGACGCGACAAGGCGGCAGTAAGCGAGGCCATACCGCGGGAAATTTTATATTGACGGCCACGATAGGTGATAACTGGACCTGGTGATTCTTCAGTACCGGCAAATTGTCCGCCAATCATGACGCAATCGGCACCAGCGGCTAAGGCTTTAACAACATCAGCTGGCTGTTTAACGCCACCATCAGCAATCAGGGGAACTTGATAGCGTTCACAAACTGGAGCGATGTTAAAAATCGCCGTGAGTTGCGGTACACCGAAACCAGTAGTGATGCGAGTGGTACAAATTGAACCGGGACCAATGCCTACCTTCAAGCCGTCAACCCCAGCTTTAATTAAGTCTAAGGCGCCAGCAGCCGTGGCAATATTACCGCCAATTAATTCAATCTGCGGATAGAGTTCTTTTATTTTGTAAATCGCTTGGAGTTCGTTGAGAGAATGGCCATGGGCAATATCAATAACTAAAGCGTCGACTTCAGCGTCGATTAAGGCTTTGGCGCGTTCTAAATAATCACCGCCAGCACCAATTGCTGCACCAACTAGTAGTCGTCCACGTAAATCCTTGGCCGCTTCGCGATTATTGCCGTAAATTAATACATCTTTTTGGGTGATTAAGCCTTTGATATGAAAATTGTCATCAACCAGAGGAATTTTTTCGATTTTATTCAAGCGGAAAAGTCGCTTAACTTCTTCCGGTGAAACGTCAGGGTTGGCCGTGATTAACTTTTCTTTTGGCGTCATCAACTCGGCGACAGTTGTTAAATCATCAGTAGCAAAATCAATGTCACGGCGGCTAATAATACCAAGTAGAAGATTGTTAACATCAGCGACCAAAAAGCCGCTCGTTCCGGTTGTAATTATTTTTTCTTTTAATTCTCCTAAGGTTGCTGTGGCGGAAATCGTAAAAGGATTATCAATCACTAGATGTTGATGTCGTTTGACTTTAATCACTTCTTTGACTTGCGCTTCGATATCAGAAAAGCGATGGATAATGCCGATACCACCTTTTTTGGCCATCGCAATCGCCATGCGGCTTTCAGTTACCGTATCCATGTTGGCGGAAATAATCGGAATTTTTAATTTTAAATTACGGCTTAATTTGGTTGAGGTATCAACATCCTGCCGAGAAGTAATTTCGGATTTCTTGGGTACCAATAAAACATCATCATAAGTTAAAGCGAGCGGAATGTTTAACATAATTTAAGCCAAGAATTAAAAATATTTAGTACGCTAGAATTTTACACAATTAACGCCGACTGCGCAAGAAAAAGTCAATGATTCGATAAATTTGACAAGGGGAGTAATTGCCGATAATATGAAACCAAGCAAAAATGGAGGTGAGCTTATTTTATCGTCCTTTACAAAACAACGAATGAATCAACCAACAGGAGGTCATAATCATGGCTAAACTCAGGAAATGTCAGCAGCATCCGGATTATCGTGGCGTTGGAACGCCGAGCGCCAATTGTAATGCTTGTGCTGGTTTGTGGTATGCAAACCAGGTTAGTTTTGATCAAATGGACAGTGTGCTCGATGATAACTTCGATTTGAAGGACTTTATGCTCAAGTATCAGGGCTCCGATAAGGTTATCGGTCGTCCGATTCGACTCAATAAGGTTCGTTTGGAACTGAAAAAGGGCAAGGATTACGCCCAGTTGATGTTTTTTGGTGATATGCATCTGGGTTATCCGGAGTGTCGGGTTGAGAAAGCATTGGAATATCTGGGTTGGGCTCGTCGCCACGGCGTTTACGTCGTTGGTATGGGTGACTACCTGGAGTGCGGTACGACCACCAGTATTGGTGACTCGATTTACCACCAGCGTCTCAATCCTGATAAGCAGGCAGAGGTGATGACGGAGTTGTTCCGTCCGCTGGCTGATGCTGGACTACTCATTGGTATTCATTCGGGTAATCACGAGGATCGTATTCAGAAGATGACCTCGATTGACTTGACTAAGCGCATGGCGCGCGATCTGAAGGTGCCGTATCTTGGTGCGGCTTGCTGGAATATGCTTTCGGTCGGCAAGCAGAAGTATTCGATGTATACTTGGCACGGCAAAAGCGGTGCTCGGTTTAAGCACACTAAGATGAAAGCAGCTATGGATCCCGTTGCCTGGCTCTCGGCGGACATTATCGCCATGGGTCACGTGCACTCGATTGGTGCGGAACCTTGTTTCCGTCAGGTGGTTGATTTCCGTAACAAGCAAGTTAAGGAAGAGAAGTGCCATGTGTTTATCACGGGTAGTTATATTTCTTGGGACAAATCTTATGCGCAGGGCGCCGGTTTGCCCATTACGGCTATCGGCTCGCCGACGGCTAAATTGTTTGCCAACACTCACAATATCGCCGGTTCTGTTTAATTTCGAACTTTCAACACCCCGCTTGACGCACGTCAAGCGGGGCTTTACTTTTTGGGCTTTTGGCGTTAAGATTGGCCTAGTTTTAGTTCCTTAAAAAAATTAACCTCAACCACTAGAGGGCGCCAATCATGAAAAGAGTATTGATCGTCAGCAAAGTATTTTTTGATAATCAAGCAGAAGAAGAAAGTAATTTAGGCGAAATCGTTAAAAACAAAATATACTTAGAAGGTAAGGGTTATGAAGTTGTTGATCTTCGGTCATTACTGAAAGAATCAAATGATCGCATGTCCTCGCACATCGAAGGAGCTTTAATGACAGTCAGTCCTAGTGCCTGGCGCTCATTTTTATGTTTAAGTTTCGTTCAAGGTTGTTTGGCTAATAGTAATCTATTGTATGTCTGCGATAATAGCGAGACCTGTCCGATCGCTTTGATAATTGTGGGAATGGCGCGGGTGATGGGTGTTGGTTTGCTGTATCATAACGAGGCGAAGGAGCTGACAGAAGAGTCGGTGCCTGAAATTATCTTACCCTATATCAATTATCAACCAGCCGAAGTTGACTCAGAGAGTGAACCGGTTGAGGCTGAATATTGTGAACCGATTATTGAGACGCCAATCCGTCGAAAACCGCAATCCGCGGCCGATCGACAATTGCAGGATTGGTTTGATCGCGATTGTCATCTTGACTTAACTAAGGAGAACTAATCATGCTAAAGCAGTTGGATAATGTTTTTGCCAGATACGATATATATTGGTCGAAAGTTGATCCCAATTGGATTACAATGTTGCGTTTGGGTTTAGTGCCATTTGCTCTAGTTCTATTACTCCTGGCAACGCCACTTTCATTAATGGCTTGTTTGCTGTTGATGGTCATAATTGAAATCACTGACCGTCTCGATGGTTATGTAGCGCGGAAATTCGACAAGGCTTCAGATTGGGGTAAGTTATATGATCCGATGGCTGATGTCGTTTATCATCTATCGATGTATTTAGCCTTGATCCATTTTTTGCCGAGTAAGATTTTTGTTGTTTTGGTAGCAATAATCTTCTTTCGCGAAATTCGCATTGCTTATTTACGCGCCGAATGTGCTAGCCGTGGCTTAATTTTAGCGGCGCTGCCAATGGGCAAAGCTAAAGTGGCGACGCAAATAGTTTCCACCTTAGTCTGCGTAATTTGGCTATTGATGCAGAGCATCTTTGGCAGTGGCATTATCGCCGGCTGTTGGTATTTCTTGGCCTCCGCTTCGATGGGAGTCACCGCTGGTCTTTCCATCGTCTCGCTATTCTATTATCAGTCTTATGTCAAAAAACAACTTCGTTCTTTGCCTCTCTGACTAACAAGAACCTTTAACCGACTCAGCTTTGAGCCGGTTTTTTATTTTTTGGTCTGCGGATTGACTTTTTACGGTAAATGTGCTAAATTATGGGTACACCGTCAAGTGCTTAAATTAGCTTGGGTTTACGCCCATACATGATTTAAGAAATAATTTATAAACAAATGTTATCAATCAGATTGTCTAGAATAGGCAAAAAGAAAATGCCGATTTATTCTTTGATTGTCGTTGAGAAAACCAAGGATCCATGGGGCGATTACACCGAAAAACTCGGTACTTATAACCCACATACCAAAGTAGCTCAACTTAATGTTGAAAGAATCAAATATTGGATGGGTGTTGGTGCTCAGCCAACTGCTACCGCTCATAACTTATTAGTTACCGAGAAAGTCGTTGAAGCTGATAAGGTTAGAGCTGGTAAATCTCAACCAGGCAAAAAACGCTTAGCTGAAATCGCTGGCGCTAAAAAAGCTGCCGAAGACGCGATTGCTGCCAAGGCGAAAGCCGAGGAAGATGCAAAAGCCAAAGCTGAAGCTGATAAGTTAGCTGCAGAAGAAGCCGCTAAAGCTCCAGAACCAGTCGCTGAAGTTGTTGAAACTCCAGCCGAGGTTGCTGAAGTTCCTGCTGAAGAAGTAAAAGCTGAATAACTACTTGAACTGCTTAAGATATTTTTGTAAAATATCTTAAGCACTATGGATTGGTAGCTCAGTTGGTTAGAGCGCTTCCCTGTCACGGAAGAGGTCGCGGGTTCGAGTCCCGTCCAGTCCGCAAATTAAAATAACCCCAATTTATTTGGGGTTATTTTAATTTGTGAAATAGAATTCGGGACTCGAACAGGACAGCAGTGAAGCAAGATTTTTGGCGGAAGACAAAAATCGCAGATGAACGCCGCCAATTCGCCGCGGCGAATTGGCGCTGTCCCAGGACAAATGAGCCAGCCGATTTCTGTCGGATGGCGAGTGCGGAAGTCCCGTCCAGTCCGCCTACGAAAAATGCCCCATAATCGGGGTGTTTTTTTATATTGTGAACGGGACGATGGAACCGCTAGCAATTTAAGAGATGGAATGATAGAATTTATTTAACCAATAAAGTTAAAATTATGACAGAAGAAAATAAACTACCCAAAAAAAATCCGGCGGAATCTATATTGCCAATTGAAGACTTTGAACCAGAAGCAGATTTGCCACCAGAAGATATTGAGCCAGTTCAAGAAGTATCTGCAGTTGAATTACAACGCCAGAAGCATCGTCTATTTGAAGAATGGTCGCAATTATCTGGTGTGGTAATGCCACGGGATATTGATATTGATAAGTTAAATGATCAGGATTAAATTGAAATGCTTTATGAAAATCTTACGGCTGGTGTTGATCAGGCAATCAAAGAGATAGGGTTTAATGTTGATCAGCAACAGTTGGAGGCAATCAGTCAAGAACAGGATGTAATTAAGAAAACCGAACTGCAAAAACAGTTTATTGATGGAATTTTGAAGCAAACTAGGAGTATGTCTGAAGGCGGTCTTTTTAATCGTGGCAAAGAAGACACCTGGGCTTTTTTTCCTAAACAGATTATGGCTAGTCGGCGGCTTAATTGTTCAGGTGCGACATTAGTTATTGGTCGGATATTAGAACAGGCTGGCTTTAAGACGGAACACGGTTTCGCCGCGCATCACGCTGTCAGTGTGGTAGAATTGTCTGATGGCAAGAAGTATTATGTAGATAGCCGTCGTAATCGTGATAATATCGTAGCCTTAGGTCAGGAAGAAAGATCAATTGGTAATTTGACATATCGGGAATTGGATCATCCACGAGTTGCTTATAGAAAAATTATCGCTGTGCCACGCCAGTGGGCAGAGGTTGAAGTTATAATGGGTAATTATAATTCGATGCGCAATGAGGTAAAAAAGCATCAAGTTGGCAATGCGGCACATCAGGAAGCAAGGAGGTTAATTGGAGAAATGGATAGCGGAATGTCCGATGTTGACTTTGGCTTATTATGGGATAAGATGTTTCCAGAAATACTTAAATTACATACAGAAAATACTGATTGGTCAGAAGAAGAAAAGACCGTCGAAGCTAAACACAACTTTTCCGATCAGGTGGAAAATGCTGTCAGTGAGCAATTTGCTGATTTAACTCAGGATCAAAGGGTGGTCATCACTAATGAACTCACAAGTAATAGCCAAGAAATTTTAGCCTTTTGCCAAAATCTAGATTACTCTGCTATCAGTGATTTACAGGGAAAATTAAGTCCTGATGCCTATCGAGTAGCAGTAATTATCCGTGATTCATTAGAAAGCATACGTGGCCAAAGTCAGGCCTCTTATGAATTTGCACTAGAGGAGCTGAAAGCTAAAATTAGTCAATAAATTAAATTAGTTGCATTTATTGATATTTCTGGTAGTTCAAAATGACTATCAGATTCTTTTAACCAAGTTCTAACATCGTCTATTACCCTCCGCAAATTAAAATAACCCCAATTTATTTGGGGTTATTTTAATTTGTGAAATTGAACTCGGGACTCGAACAGGTAGCGAGCGAGATATTCGACGCAGCGGAAGCGTAGTCGAATAATCGAGTGATGATGAATGCGACCCTGGGAGCATTGGATACGACCATAAGAGTATTCAAAGGCTACCCAGGACAAGAGAAGTCGTCGCTTTCTGGCGACGACTGAACGCGGAAGTCCCGTCTGCCCGTCCATTCCGCCTACAAAAATACCCCATAATTGAACTGTTTTTTTATACTAAGAACGGGACGATGGGATCCTTGATTGTTTTTAGCTTCTAAAAATGTTAAAATTCAGTCAAATAATTTTCTAAATAATATGGAAACTAAAAGAAATGGCCGGACAGAACTAATAGCTAATCAAGAATCTCAAGATAATGTATCTGATTTTTATGATGCAGTCATAGCTGAATTTGAGCCAGAAATTGAGAAGGTTAATAATCTGGATCAGGAAGAATTTATTACTACTGCCAGAGGATTACTACGAACCATTATGATCAAACTTCGCCATAAGTTTGGAGCCATTAGTGGTCAGGAAACAGCTTATCATTTATTGCCAGACCCAGAAGATCCGAACCGAGAAAATCCTCTAATTGTTTTGGGCACAGGTCATTGCGGTTATGCTGAAATGGGTGGCTGTTCAATGTGTAGTTTCGGAGAATCGGCCACGCGAGATGTCAGTGAACAAGAGATAGATGAAGCCTTTGAAATGGCTAAAAAGAGTAATGACCAATATACAGCCCCCGGCTCTCAGGCAGTATTTAATATCAATGCTATTGGATCTTTTTTTGGTATTAGTGAGCTATCAGATGAAAGAAGAAAGTATATTTTAGATAAAGTTAAAGGATATAAGAAAGAGCACCAGGACAAAAACGTCGTTTTTGTGACAGAATCAAGATTTGAAGATATTACAGAAGAAAGTATGGCTGTCTTGAGGGAAGAATTGGGTGAAGAAATACCAATTGAAATTGGCTTTGGAGTAGAAAGCACTAACGATTTAGTGCGTGAAGCTATTGTAGGTAAGGGATTAGATTCACAGTGGCAGAAAAAAAAGGAGATTCTCAAAAAGTATAAAATCGACTGCGCCTTGCATATGATGTTTGGTTTGCCATTTTTGAATGAGCGTGAACAAGTGGCAGATAGCGTAAATAGCGTTCGTGATTGTCTGTCGAAAACCGGAGATTATGATCGTATTCTTCTAATGGTGATGAATAAGAAACCTGGAACGTTAGTTGATGCTATGGCTAAAGATGGAAAATACAAATTACCCAATGTGGCTCAAGCCGCCGAGGTGGTGATACGTTTAGGCAGAGAAATATCTGCTAAAGAGTTAAAGAAAATTTTAGTATTCGGTTTAGTATTTCCTGAAGGAGCCAAGGAAGCGGGAGCCGAGGGGCTTGAAATTTCAACCTCAGAGGAGCAAAGGATTATGGATATTCTTTTGAACTGGCGAAGCACTTCCGAGGAGTTAATTGCGTTAGAGGCCGCTTTTCACGCATTACAAGCAAATACTTATGATATATCGTTATTAGATGAACCATTACCGGAAATTGACGAGGAAAGAATGAAAGTGGATATGTTAAAGCAATACATTAAAATGCTAACTGATATTTATTGTCCCAATGAAAAAGACCCAAAAAAAGCCGCTGCAGCAGTGCGAGGTATTTTAGAATTAGCGCCCCAGATGGGCGGATCTATTTAAATTATAATTATATGGAATTATTTAAGGTAATTAAAACCAGAAGAAGTATTAGGGCTTATATCAAACGCGCCGTGCCGGTTTCGAAAATAAAAAAAATAATTGAAGCTGGTTTATTAGCTCCGTCGTCCAAGAACTCTCAACCTTGGAATTTTATTGTCATTGAGAATAAAAAAGTAATCGAACAATTGGCTGAACTCTTAATCAACTCACTCAATACTGAAGCTGAACCTAGCGATCCAACTACTGGTAAAATTAAGAAAGGGTATAAATCAAGCATTAAGGCTTCCGGTGGAATAATCAAAGAATCCCCAATTATAATTGTAATTGAAAATACTTGTCCGTTTTCTGGGGGCAGAAGAAAAGTCCGACTAAGTAAATTCAGCAATGCCATTAACGGACACGATAGTGAGTTTGTTTCTTTGGGTGCAGCTATTCAAAATATGTCATTAGCGGCGCACGATTTAGGTCTGTCATCGGTTATAATTTGTGACGCGATAGCAGAAGAAGAGAAGATCAAAAAACTTCTAAAATTGAAGGGTGATTTGGTCGCGATTTTACCCATTGGCTACCCAGCTTATAAGGCTAAGCCCAAAACTGTAAATTCAAGTGGAAAAGTCAGATTTATTAAATAAGTTGGGCTTAATTGGTTGAGATTGGCATTTCAAGATTTATTCCACATTCTTTAATATAAGTTCTAACATCATCTATTACCCTCCGCAAATTAAAATAACCCCAATTTATTTGGGTTATTTTAATTTGTGAAATTGAACTCGGGACTCGAACAGGACAGCAGTGAAGCAAGGTTTTTGGCGGAAGACAAAAACCGCAGATGAACGCCGCCAATTCGCCGCGGCGAATTGGCGCTGTCCCAGGACAAGAGAAGTCGTCGCTTTCTGGCGACGACTGAACGCGGAAGGACCAATCAGTCCGCATTTCTTAAAAAACTCCCAGTATTTGGGAGTTTTTTATATTGGCATCTTTAATTTAAAACTTTATATTTTAAATTGATGTAAGATGATTTTAATTTCTTAACGCTCACAAGCTTTAATGCTCTAACCTTGTCTATTTCTTTGATTGATTTGAGTGATGGTCCATCGATTAGCGTACTCGTGTCTTTACCGCCGATAAGCAATGGAGCTACAACAATAGAAATCTTATCTATTAAGCCCTCACGCAATAAAATTGAATTTAAGGTTCCTCCTGTTTGTATGGTCATTCTTTTGGTCTCATACTTCTCTTTTAAGTCATTGAATAGTTTTTTGAAATCAATTTTATTTTTGAAGTATATAATTTCCAAATTATCCTCTTCTTTTCTTTTGAATGCGGGATGATTTTTATTGGTAGTTATTATAAATAGTTTGTTGCTTTTTTTAAGCATATTATCAATCCCTCTTGAATTGAGATGGGGCTTATTGTCGATAACAACAAACTTAACAACCGTTTTTTGAACATTTTTCCATTCATTTGCTCCTACTTTTGCCAATGTTCTACCACTATTTAAAGAATAATAGTCTGTCATTTTTTCCAATTCATAATATTGATTAAGCCCCCCTTTAACACCTTTAATTTTTGGGAAATCTTTGTCGACGTCAAGACTATCATTGTCACCTAATGATATTTTTCCATCAACAGTCATTAACATAAAAAGAGTGGTAATCGGTTTTGGCATAGTATTGCTTAATATTTATAGATGTATTATATCATTATCTTTGGGATATAATAATACCCCTTATTCTGTTTGAAATAAGTTATAAAACCGTCTCCTTTCTCCCACTTAATACAAAAACAATTCTCATGATTGAGAGTTTTTTTGTATTTAAAATTTTAACAAATATAAAAGCCCCTTTGATATTATCTCGGGGGCGAGCATTACAAATCATTTAACAGTCATCATTCAAAATCCACTTTCTTATCTGCCTGAATTGAGTCTTTTCGAGCAGCGGATCGCTTATTCTCTTCTAGCATCCTTTGCTTAAGATGTTCGCCTTGAAAATCATGCCACCATTTTCTTAGGGAAATCTGTCCCGAACCCAAATTGTACACGGCAAATTCTTGTTCTTGCACCCAGGTGGCACCGGGCTCATCATCTGATCCCCCGCAACCATCATAGGTGCATGTTGGTCTTGTTACACCTTCTGTGTAACATTTATCTGGGGTGAAAAGTTTCTCTATTACTGCGGGTCTTGTTTTACGAGCAAGGCGGCGTATTTCCGCTTCAGCTCCTTTCTCGGTGTAATAACGAGAAGCACAATCTCTCATACAAGGATCCCTGAGTTCGGAGTGAAGTTTTTTAAGCTCACTTTCCTGCACTGGTTTGTTTTCCGTTCTCATTTCATTTCTCCTTTCCTGCTCGACTCCACGAGCGTAGTTGGAATTTTTTTAAAGTACATTCGGCATACTGCATCATTTAATGGTGTTTCGACAAATATTATATCGAATCATTAATATTTTGTCAAGATATTGTACAGTTAACATCAAAGGGTGACATTTTGGTAAGATAAGGGTGACACTGTTAACTCACCTAAACTTAGCAAAATATATGCCAGGATCAAAGCTTAGCGCCCCTCAAGAAATAAGGTTCAGATGGTATCGTCAGGTCGA
>CAISTG010000042.1 GCA_903888345.1 Candidatus Buchananbacteria bacterium
CGATCTATATAACTCAAAAAATGTAGAAAAAAAGTTGACAGTTAAATATATTAGCGCTAAACTAAAACAATCATCAATATCTAACTATGGAAATACAAACTTTATTACGAAATTTCGGTTTGAGCGACAAGGAAACTGCCGTTTATTTGGCATTAATCGAGCTGGGGCCATCCTCGGTCCGCGTCGTGGCTGATAAGGCCGAAATTAATCGCGGCACCACCTATGACATTTTAAAATCCTTAATCGCTTCCGGCTTAGCCACTTATTATCACAAACAAGCCAAACAATACTTTGTCGCTGAGCCACCAGAAAAACTACTTAATGCTCTTGAAGATCGCGAAGAGAAGTTAGCGATTGTTAAAAAGGAAATTACGGAAAGTCTGCCGCGTTTGCAAGCCATCTTTGAACGTAGTGGTAATCGACCAGCGGTAAAATTTTACGAAGGTACGCAAGGCATGAAGCAGATCTTACAAGATATCTTAGAGACCATGAAAGTCAAAGAGGATAAGACCTACTTTGTTTATTCATCTGGAGTAGCTGAAGATCGCAAACATCTGTATGCGGCGATGCCCGAGTTTAATAAAAAACGAACCGACAAAAAAATAATTGTCCGCGTAATTTCTTTGGGCGAAGCGGGTGGAATTTTTGGGCTTGATGAACGGCGTCAAATCCCGGCAGCACCAGCCAGTGTTCGAATGACGCATGAATTAATTTATGGCGGCAAGATTGCGCATATCGGGTTAGATGATTCAGGCAACTCGATTGGTGTCGTAATTGAAAACGAATCAATTTATCAGATGCAACAACAGATTTTTGAATTTAATTGGCAAGCGATTAGAAAGTAATTTATATACGACGCACCTTACAACTAAGAGGAGACCACCTCATGCCTAAACGTCAATTCGATTTCGAGTATTTAGCTAATGTCGTCGGCCGGTTTTTGCGTCAGTCAACCGTAACTGCCATCGAGCCTTATGGTAATGGCGCTATTAATGATACTTTTAAGGTTGCTGCGGCTGGTAAGTACTATTTATTACAGCGGATCAACAGTCAGTATTTCCCGGATCCGGTGGCCCTAATGGATAATTTCAAAAAGATTGCCGCTTGTCAGGGCAGGCAACTTGGTTTATCCGCAGTTAGATTAATGTTAGGTAATGGTCTCTGGTTTCGTGATGAAGCGGGAGATTATTGGCGGCTTTATGACTTTTTCGAGCACTCTTATAGCTGTCAGCGGCTTGATAATAATTTTCAAGCGTATGAGATTGCCAAGGCTTACGGACAATACTTGGCATGTTTAGCGACTCTGCCACTAACTGCGTTGCAGGTTGTTGTTCACAATTTTCACAATACAGTCAGTCGATACGGGCAACTTCTTCAGGCCGAAAAGTTTGATCGCTTTAATCGGGTTAGGGATTGTTTAAACGAATTGGATTTTGTTAAGACGCGGCTGGATGAAATTTTGGAATTTTCTAATCTGCTTGATAGCGGTCAGATTCCCAAGCGTTTAACGCATAATGATACTGGTATTGATAATGTATTATTGGATGTCAGTACTGGCGCGGCACTAGCAGTTATTGACTGGGATACGACGATGCCGGGTTATAGTTTGTGGGATTTCGGTGATTTGTTTCGCTCAGCACTCGGGATTGAGTTTGATGAGCGTATTAGTCCCAAGGAGTGTTTTAATGCTTTGCTTAGTGGCTATTTGGCTGGCAGCGGTAAATTATTATTGCCAGTTGAGATTAGCAATTTTGCTTTTGCTGGACGGATTATTTCTCTGGAATTGGGAATTCGCTATCTGACCGATTACTTGAGTGGTGACCCGGTTTTTAAGTATAGTGATGGCGCCAGTTTACTACGAGCGCGTAAGTCCTTCTCTCGTTATCGGATCATGAACCATCACCGACAACAGTTTGCGGAGCTCACCGCGCAAGCACTCTTAGTCTATGAACGTTAAGTACCTTAATTTAAAAACCGCCTCAGCAATTGCTGCGGCGGTTCTTTTTATAAAATAGATTTAATAACTTGATTCATTAATGCTGGTAGCTTCATTGTTAGGGCTGTCTTTTTGTTAACCCAAACATATTCGTCGTGTTCCCAACTTAATTTTACTTTATTACTTTTAGCCAGAGCCCAATAAATAATTAGTAACACACTATCTTTATTCTCCAAATGGGTCGTAAATTTAATTGGTGTAATATCGATAATAGTCAATCCAGCCTCTTCTTTAATTTCTCGTTTAATTCCTTTGATCGCATCTTCACCTTGATCTAGTCCGCCACCAGGGAAATCCCAGCGACCTGGCGCTGGTGTTTTATTGGAACGGCGTAACAGTAATAGTTCATTGGCTTGATTAGTGACAATGGCTTTTTGACCGATTAAGAAATATGATTTTTTGTATTTCATATGTTGGTAGCGTCATTCCCGCGCACATTGCCTGCCGGCAGGCAGGGGCGGGAATCTAGATTATTAAATAGGGTTATCATTGTATATACGGAATCTGTTTTCTAATAGGGGTGGATTCCGGGTCAAGCCCGGAATGACAGCGGAGAGAGAAACGATATCAGTAGAGTAGAGAATTACAGCGGAGTAGTTTCACCCCAATTATCTCCAGCGGAGACTTCTACTTCAATTGGCGCGCGTAGTTTCATTACTGAACACATCGTCTCATCGATAAACTTAGCGACTTTCTTCACTTCCTTATCCGGTACTTCGAACACAAGTTCGTCGTGAACTTGTAAAACCATTTTTGTTTTGGCACTAACTTTTGGCAATTCGGCTTGAATCTTGATCATTGCTAACTTAATCAAATCAGCAGCGGTTCCTTGGATCGGCATATTGACGGCCATGCGTTCGGCACTGCTGCGGACTTGTCCGATCGAAGAGTTAATCTCGGGAATAAACCGGCGACGGCCATAAAGAGTTTCGACATAGCCTTTTTCGCGCGCGATTTCCACGGTTTCATCTAACCATTGCTTGACTCCGGAAAATGTTTCAAAGTATTTAAAAATAAATTGTTGTGCTTCATTATTGCTGATACCCGTGCGAGAAGAAAGACCCCAGGCACCCATGCCATAGAGAACGCCAAAGTTTACTTCTTTAGCGGTGCGGCGAATTTCTTTGGTAACTTCTTCTGGCTTGATGCCGTGAATAATCGCGGCGGTCATGGTATGAATATCGCCACCAGAATTAAAAATATCCAGCATTTTTTGATCATTAGCTAATGAGGCGATGATCCGCAATTCAATTTGTGAGTAATCAGCTTTAACGATTTTAAAACCCGGCTCAGCCGTGAAGGCTCTACGAATTGGCCCACCCAATTCGGTTCTAATGGGAATATTTTGCAGATTTGGTTCGGAAGATGATAGTCGGCCGGTTGAAGTGACAGTTTGATTAAACGAAGTGTGGACACGGTTATCAATCGGGTTAATGATGGCCGGTAAAGCGTCCAGATAGGTAGATTTTAATTTGGATAATTCACGGAATTCCATTAATAAATCGATGATTTCAATCTTATCTTTACTTTCATTGTTTTCCCTTAACCAGCCAGCTAGTTTTTTTAGTTCGCTGGCGCCGGTTGAAATGCCGGTTTTAGTTTTGGCCAGACCATGAGCATCAATTTCCATTTTTTCAAACAAGATTTCTTTGAGTTGTTTGGGGCTGGCTAAGTTAAATTCCTCGCCAGCTAGCTTCCACGCCTTCTTTTCGATGGCTTTAATGCGCTTGCCGAATTCAACGCTTTGTTCTTGCAGTGATTCATTATCAATCTTAACGCCATTTTTCTCAATTTGCGCCAAGACTTCTACTAACGGCATTTCGAGAGTATTAAATAAACTATTTAAATTTTCTTTTTCTAATTCTGGTTTGTATTTTTGGTACAAGCGGAAAGTCAGATCAGCATCTTCACCAGAGTACCAGCTAACTTTTTCTAAGGGCACATCAGCCATGGTGATTTCTGTTTTGCCTTTACCAATTAATTCCTCAATCGGTTGCATTTGGTAGCCGAATTCGACAAAAGCTAAGGTATCGAGATTGTGTTGGCGATGCCCAGGATTTAAGACATAAGAAGCGACCATGGTATCAAAATACACTCCGGCAACTTTCTGGCCGAAATAGGTATGTAGGACTTCAATATCGAATTTTAAATTATGGCCGATTTTTTTTATTTCGCTGTCTGTAAATATTTTCAGTAAATCTTTTTTGCTTTTCTTAATTAAATCGATCGGCAGATAATAGGCTTCACCAGCCTGCCAACACCAAGCGATGCCAAGTAGTTCATCGCTAAAAGGATCAAGTCCAGTAGTCTCGGTGTCAAAACAGAATTCGGTTTGTTGTTTTAAATCATTTAAGAATTTTTCTAAGGTTGCAGTAGTTACCAGTTGGTAGTTTTGTTTTCCTAGGCGCTCGTCGTTATTCCTGGGCTTAATGTGAATGGCCCGGTCATTTTTCTTTTCGTCATCCTGAGCCTGCGAAGGATCTCGTGGTTCAAGATGGGATCCTTCGCTTTGGCTCAGGATGACGGTGGTACGAGGCGCGCTATCAAATAAATTTCCCTGTCCAACCGGAGCGATCAAGCCGCTTTTGGCTAAGCCGGCCAGTTGCGTCATTAAACGCTTGAAATTTAATTCTTGAAATAGGGTAACAACCGCATTCTGATCGAAGCCGGCAAATTGACAGGCCTTTAAATCGAATTTAATCGGGGCATTACGCACGATCGTTGCAATTTTTTTGGACATCTTGGCCTGAGCTTCTTGATCTTTCAGTAATTCACGCGTTCGATCTTTAATCTTATCAGAATCGATATTTTTATAAATATTCTCCAGTGTGCCGAAATTATTCAAGAGTTCAATGGCACCTTTTTCACCGATGCCGCGCACACCAGGAATATTATCGGAGGTGTCACCGCGTAATCCCTTGTAGTCAATTAATTGTTCGGGCATCAGTCCGCCGAACTTTTCTTTTACTTCTTGCTCGCCATAAAGAATGGTTTCGGATAAGCCTTTATGTGGCGATAAAACTTTGGTATTATAATCAACTAACTGCAAGCAATCTTGGTCGCCAGTAAGGATGATGGTTTCAATATCGGGACGATCAACAGTTTTTAAACGCGCAATCGTACCAATCAGATCGTCAGCTTCGAAACCCGCTAATTCAAAAATTGGTACTTCAAAAGCATTGAGTACTTCTTTGACTAGTGGAATCTGTTCATAGAGTTCGTCCGGCGCTTTGGTACGTGTCGCTTTGTACTCCAAAAATTCTTCATGACGAAAAGTTTTTTCTTTGCGATCAAAACAAGCCGCGATGTAATCCGGTTTTAAATCCTTAATGGTTTTTAAGAAAATGGCGGTAAAGCCGTAAACAGCATTGGTCGGTCGTCCCTGAGAATCGGTCAGGGTCGGCGGCAGCGCATGGAAGGCGCGATGGATCAAAGCGTTAGAATCGATAATGACTAGTTTTTGTTTTTTGGAAGACATAATAAAGTAATTGGAATCATTCCTGCATTGAACCGGAATCCACGGTAGCGATGGTTGGATTCCGGATCGAGGAAGGAATGATAGTGTCGATATTTTAGTAAATAGCTGGCTTTATTATAGTCTTTTTAGTCGAATTATTCAATTAAAATGCCTCGGACGGATAATTACCGTAACCGAGGCAAAGAGGTGCTTTAAATAACTTCGCGATGATCAATCAAGGCGATATATACGTAGAGGGCAACCGCACAATGGTCAGCAGCGAGGCCGACGCCGATTTTGTCTTCGTATCGCTCGCGTAGGCGATTGTAGGCATAAACCGATTTTTCCAGTAAACCGCCTTCTGCTTTTTTCATCCAAAGGATCATGTCTCGGATATCCTCAAAGCCCGTGAGAAACTGGCGGTTATGTAAAATACCGGTGAGGTGTTTAGCAGCCATTTCGTCGCTTAGCTCTTGTGCATAATAATTTCCAATATTGTCGCAGGTTCTTTCGATGACGGGATATTTATCTTCAACGCCACTGATTTTGTTGCCGATTATTTTGCTCCAAATCAAACTAGCGACATCGTCGGGAGTTGTTTGTTGGAGTAGACTAGTGGCTAGTGGTAGAACCTTTAGTGGGTCCAAGCGGATTTCTTCAAAGTGTAAAACTTGAGCGGCAATAATTGGGAGAATTGGTTCGAGAATGCCCTGGTTAATTTTACCACCGTGGCGATTAAATTTACTGGCAATCACCAGGCTGGGCAAAATTTTATAGGCGCCGGCGATAGATTTGTTGGCCTGTAATTTTTCGACCAATTTAGCAATCACAAAGCCAGAGTTAATTGCCGCCGCAATAAAATACTCTAAGCGCTTGCTGTCCTTAAGATCGACAAAGCGTGTCGTGCAACCAGGCTTGTCGGCCAAAGGCTCTAAAGCGCAGGCCAACATGAATTTTCTGGCAATTTCTTCAGGCAAGGAGAATTGTTGGTGGACGGTGCGTATATACTCTCCGAGTAGTGTATTGCGGGCAGTCGAATTTTCTGGTGTCATGGCTGATTCCTTCTGGTTGTTGTTATGACTTATTTGTAATGATCAATACTCGATTATAGGGTATTTTGGTAAATTTGTCAATCAATTTGGATTCTTGACAAGTTGTCATTTTTGGAGTTATATTACTATGAAATCCGAAGTACGGATGCAGTACATTGATAACAACTCAAGAAGGATGCAAAATATGTTTTATCCATCGACCGATTATATGCTGGCTCTGAATGGTTTCACGGTTTTCATGGTGAGCAACTGGTATTTGTTTTTACCGTTGTTCATCGTTTTATTTCTCGGATCATTCTGGTTGGAAAAATTGTTGTCGTTCAAGCAATAAGGAGTAATTATTATGAAATTGGGAGCTTTTGGTGATACGCATGATTGCCAGGATGAGGATATTAAGGAAGTGGTTAGTGATGAGTTTATTCCGCGGGCGGTGCAAGTCATCGTCCATACGGGTGACTTATTTATTCAGCATGTAAAGCCAGAGTTGTACTCCGGCTTTCAAGTGAATGCCGTTTTGACGACTAATCAAGCTAATGATCCCAAATTTTCATTATCGCCGACTGATTGGCGGTTTGTTCGTCCTGGTTATCATCAGGACCCGCCCAAGTTTGTCGGTAATTATACTGACCCTCGCGCCAATGCCGATCTGAAGGAGTTAATTGATTTCCTGCAGCATCAGCGTATTTATAATCGCATTATACCGATTACTTATGGCGGGGAAACGATCTGGGTCTATTGCGGGCATGAACGCAGTTTCGATGTCTTGGTAAATCCGCAAAATGTTTCTGATTTCTTTGCGCGCGTTAATCAAGTTCGTGATGGTGTGCGGTTGGCCTTTACTGGGCATACGCATCATCAATTCGTTTATCGCCACGGCAATATCACTTGGGTTAATCCCGGATCAATCGTTGATTCTTGGAGTCACACCAAAGAGTTTGCGACGGTCGATACTTCTAATTGGGAGGTGGTCCTCGGACGACTCAGTAACTTCGAAGCAAAAATTCAGCCGGTCACGGTGGGAATTATTTCCGATACGGGCAATGTTGACCAATTGGATAGTGGCTTCTGGAAACGGTTGGTGGCTGAATTTAATAATCGTGGCGTGACGCATGTCATTTGTTGCGGTAATTTCTTACCGACCGACATTGGGCGTAAAGAGTTTAATCATTTTCAGGTATTTTATTACTTGTTGCCCGGACATTACGACAATCCGCATAAACCCCATAATTGGCATTTACTGTCTTATGATCATCCGGTCGTCGAGATCGGTGGCCATAAGTTTTATGTCCAACATGAAATCGGTCCGGAGTATGCGAATTTCTCCGAGATTGAAAGTAAGAAGTCTTTCAGTAAATTGCTTAGTGAATACAAGCATTTGGATTTCATTGTCGCTGGCCTAGTCCCCGGGACAATTTTGCAGGAAACCGATAGTTACGTTTTCATTAACCCGGGTGATGCTCGTGATCACAAGTATTTTGCCACGGTCTGTCTGCCACGACGGGAGTATACTGTCGGGACAGTTAGCTCGTAAATTTCTATTACCGCTCATAGCCTAGTGCTGTGAGCTTTTTTAGTTGACAAAATTGGCTAAATCTGCTAAGTTAGAGGGTCGTCCTTTACAATCGAAAGATAGGATTTACACCACAACCGGAAGGAATATCCCATGTCGAAAAAGTCATCGCAGCTAGTTGGTTTAGATTTGTTTTATGGCCAAGTGCCATCAGCTCAAGTCTTGCTATTGTCGCAAAAAAATGATGAGCAAGGAAGCTTTATTAGTTCATATGCTCCACCGCCTTTTAATACGTTGGAGTGGAATAATTTTTGTTCGGCGGTTTTTAGTCCGCCAACTCTGCTGGCAATCATTCGGGAGCGGCAGAAAGTCATTGCCGTGGTTCGTGATTTGTCAGAAACTGATAAACAGGCTCTAGTCGAGCAAAAGTCAGCCGCCTACAATTTGAATGTAATTCATTTTCTTCTGGCGACTGATTATCGCGAGCAAGAGAAAGCAGAAAAAGCTTCCTATGCCGAGCCTTATACACCCAAGAATAATTTAGAAGAATTACTAGCCTCGGGCTTTGAACTGAGCCAATTGGGGGCGGCAGTTGTCGCGCCTAATAATTGTTGTACCGATGAAGAACATCATCTCAGAAATATTCTTGAATCTCTCTATCGGTTTGATTGTGGGATTGAAGAATTGATGGGATTTATCCATCAAGTTATGATTTTGGATAATCAGCATTTCACCGCGATGGCTTGCAAATTGGATCAAGAAATTGATCGGTTGCCAGACATTTCTGCCGCTGCTTTAATTAAGGCGGTAGTTGATAAAAATAGAGATCAGCTAGACAAAATTGTGAAGGCCATCGATAACTTACTGGCCGTCGTAGCGCAAATAGGCGCGATTATCAGTTTTGCTTGTTGGTCGGTAAAAGATGGCTTGTCTCTGGTTACCTTTGACGAAACCAAGCCACAAAGCTATCGTCAAGGTTGGAGTTTGGCTGAGGCCAAAAAAAGTTGGAGCACACAACAAGTCTTAAATGACTCACCCGTCGATAAACCGATTATTATATTATCGGGCAGTAATATGTCGGGCAAGACCTATACTTTGAAACGGCAATTGCTGATCGCTTTGTGTGGTCAGGCTTTCGGTTATGCGCCGGCCGTTGATGTGAATTTACACATTTGTGACAACTTTGTGTATCTGGATCGCGCTTCGACAGATGCCGCTCATAATCTGAGTGCCTTCGGTAAAGAAGCAACCCAATGGAAGCAGGTTTTGGAAGCTTGCGAGCTGGCGCGACACTCAGCGGTTTTTGCAGATGAATCATTTTCGACCACTTCGGCGGAAGATCAACATCGCTTAATCGTCGGAGTGATTGAGTATCTCTTGAAACGACAGTCGCAAGTTTTTCTAGCTTGTCATAATCAGGAAGTGTTTCGGCATTACGAGAATGACTCGCGAGCGGCGATTTACCATTTTAAAACTGGTGTTGCCGCTAATGGTGATATCAAGTTTTTGTATGAAATGCTACCCGGAATTGGCGACTCGCAAGCCTTGGCAGTGGCTAAACGCTTGGCGTTGCCAGCCGAGATCATGGCTGGAGCGCACGCTTTTCATAATGGAAAGAAGAAAAAGGTAACGCCTCAGACTAAGTTTAAGCGCGTTCGGCGTTATAGCCGGAAAGAGCGGGAGCAGTTAAAACTGAGTCGTCGTTGCTTGATGGATTTTTATTTGGAAGCCAATGAGATACTGATTGTTAATACTGAGACGGGGCCGAAATTGAAACGGCGCTATGGTCGTCGCGAGTATTCTGGACAGCATGTTGATTTTGAAGAGTGGCCGAAACAAGAGCCATTTTTCCTAACCCTAAGCAAAGATTATGATGTGCGGTTTAGGCCGTATATTGGGATTAAACATTATGATATCGCTGGCTCAATGATTCATGACGGGGCATCAACTGATGCTTCAGAAATCCTGGAGCGGCAACAGATGTTCCGAGAGTTAGCTCGAATTAATCCTCAAGAGTTTGAAAACATTCAGCGTGAGCTCATCCGATTTTTGATTGGGGTGGGAGCAATGCGTAGTCGAACTGAGAGCCAGCGCTGGCACTGGGCCAGTGGCAGTCAGTTAATCAACGGTAACGTTGGCATCGAGATGATTGATCAGCTTCTTAATTATTATCAGGGGCGCAGTTATTACTCGGATAATGAATCATTGCTTAATTTGATTTTGGCGGTGATCAATTTTAATTTACAGTTTGTAAATTTAGAAGCTGATGCTTCGATAACAACGGCACTTGATCGTATTAGCGAGTTCCAAAGTTTGGAGAAGGAAGAAAGTCGCTTGTTATCTGAATATTATCAGCAACTTGATATTGATCGGAGTTTGGCTGAGACCCATAAGGCTGAAGGCCAAATCATCGGGCAGAAGATTAAGGAAATTGTGTTCGCTAAATCGCGACACGAGTATGTCAAAGAGACCATACTGTTCTTACTGGAACAGGTCAAAAGCAAACTTCAGTCTTTCAGGTTGATTGACTGTAATTATAATCGTTTAGTTGAATTGATGGCACCAGTTAAAGAGGCCTATGGTCTGGCTGAACAGAATTTCTTCATGGATTCCGCACCAGGATTTTTTAATTCGTTGTGGGCACTGACTGTTACTGGCAATCCGATTGCTGAGTTTCTGCAGTTATTGCGGCAAACTGATTCAGTCCATTTGCATCAGTTTGCTAATTATCTGTCGGAAATTTTGACGGTCTTTACCGACGGTCCAATGACTGGGCCAGCTTTGATCAGACATATCCAGCAGCAGACAGAAGCAAATAAAGATGTTGATCCTAATGACCATTGGCGTCACCAGTCGAATTATGATTTTAATTATGGATGGTGTCGAATGGTTAGGGAACAGATTGATGTGATTTGCGCTTTAGTTGAGTTCGGTCAGTTGCTCGTTAACAGCGGCAATTTCTGTCCGGTTAAGTTGACTTCAACCGGAGAAATGAAACTGGTTGACGGCTGGAGTCTGGGCGATCGCAACAAGAAGCGGGAAGAACAGGTTGGTAATAATTCCTGTTTCGAGCGTGGTCAGTTGGTGAATTTGTCCAGTGGCGCTAACATGTCCGGTAAGACTTATGATTTGAAAAAGGAAGTCTGGGCCGTGGTCTGTGCGCAGGCAACGGGCTTTGCTCCGGCGAAGAGTATGCGACTGCCGGTCTTTGATCGCGTCATCTATATTGATCGAGTCAATGTGAAGTTAGATGCCAATTTGAGTGCCTTTGGTACGGAAGTGCAATTCTGGAAAGAGTTGTTTGCCGGATTGAAAGATTCGGGTCCGTCGCTCGTGGCCATTGATGAAGCCTTCTCGACTTCGTCGCCAAAGTATCAAAGCGCTCTGACTTATGGAGCGGTGCGAGCTTTGGCCAATCGAGGAGAAGTAGTTAGTATTGCCAGTCATAACCACGACTTTATCTTAGGTTTCAAAGACACTAATCCGGAAATTTCTGACATTAGTCATTTCCTGACGCATGTCGGGGAAGATGGAGAAATTGCTTTTGATTATCGCAAGCAGTCTGGGCATGCTTTATCTGACGGCATCGAAGTTGCTAGAAAGATGGGTATACCACCAGAAATTATTGAGATTGCAAAAATGGTTTAATTGTACTTTTGAGTAAATTTAATAAGCTCACAACAAACATTGTGAGCCTTTTTATTTTCTCAAAAAAATACCCCGCACCGACTGGAATGTCGGGCGGGGTGAAAGGACGAATGTTACTTCTGTTCAACTGTCATTGCTGACAGTCCATTCTGTGAGGGGTTATTCTTGGCGGACTCAACTGCCATTTTTTCGAACTTACTTGCCAGTTCCTTCATGTCAAGCAGGGGAGTGCCACCACCGACAACCATCGGGGCAACACCGTTCCAGCGAGACATGAACTGCCACAGGAGAACTTCAGGCGTTAGCGATTTTTTGAGCTTCTCATTGCCTTCCGCTTCAGCGGTGGCAATCTTCAGCTTGGATTCGGAAGCACCGCGCGCATCCTCGATCTTCTGATCGGCCTGCGCTTTGCTCTCGCGAACCTTGTTTTCCGCTTCGAGTGCTTTCTGGCCCGCCTGAATGACGGCGTTGATTGAAGCTTCGACTGTCGGATCCAACCGCAGGGCGCTGGTAAATGTCACCATATCAATGACGAAATACTTGCCCAGGCGGGTGTTCAGGTCTTCTTTGACGCTGGTCAGGAATTCCTGTTTCTTGGCTCCGAAGATGTCAGTAACCTTCATCGGCGAGCCCATTCGTGAGAAGGCGTCACGCACCTGATTGCGCAGATAACCATCGGTCAGCTCTTGCGCTGACTGGTGAAAGTCAACGAAGAGCAGGGGCACGGAGTTGCGTACAAAACTGTAAGCAAAGCCGATGTCGGCATTGATGGCCGCGCCCTCGGACGAGTTGAAGCTGATGGACTCATCAACGGCTCGGCCTTCGTTGGCGCTTTTGCACCAGATGGCGTTCTGCATGAAAGTCGGAAACTTGAAAATTGACGTCGTAAAGGGATTGTAGAAAACCATACCGGTCAGAGCCGGGTAGTCGTCCACGCCTTTCTGCGAGCCATAGCTGTTGACCTTGATACCGACGTAACCGCCGGGAATGTTGGTGCAGCCGCTGGTTGCAAAGAGGGTGAGGCCGAGGGCGACACCAATTACGAGCAGTTTGGCCATGTTTTTCAAATCGACATCTCCTTGTTGTTGCTGTTTTGTAAACAGCGCTGTGAATTTTCCGAACCAGATGGTTCCGGTCCAGACGATGACAAAAAGCATTCCCAAAAGCATGGAAAATCCGGTAATTACAGCGGCATCGCTGGCACTGCTGAGTAGTCCAGCAGCGATGTTGAAGAGTACGATGAGTATAAACAGTTCAATGAGAATTCCGATCACATACTTCGTTCCAGACAAAACTTTGTTCGTCATTAACGTAACTCCTTATTCTGTTGCGTTGTTGTTGAGGTACTGTTTAACTGGATTTCAGTTAAATTAGCTCGTACGTAAGCTAATAAATGAGTATATCATAATATTTAATAAATGTCAAGTATTTGTACAGTTAACATCAAAGGGTGACATTTTGGTAAGATAAGGGTGACACTGTTAACTCACCTAAACTTAGCAAAATATATGCCAGGATCAAAGCTTAGCGCCCCTCAAGAAATAAGGTTCAGATGGTATCGTCAGGTCGA
>CAISTG010000043.1 GCA_903888345.1 Candidatus Buchananbacteria bacterium
CCGACCTGACCCCAGTCACAAAAGACCAAGTCCAGTTCGCCGAAGACCGACTTAACGCTCGGCCAAGGAAAACACTCGGCTACGACACACCAAACGAACGATTTCAACAGCTTACTGGTGCACTAGCGTCTTGAATTCGGCAAACGGTCGTAATCTAGCCAGGTTGACCGGTCTCTGCTACAATCACCGCGCATTCCGGGATCGTCTAATGGCAGGACAGCAGACTCTGAATCTGCTAATCTTGGTTCGAATCCAAGTCCCGGAGCCAACAGTTTTTCAGGTTTAAATTTGCCAGCCTAGCTTGGACGCTAGAACCGAATACTGCTAACTTATCCTAAGCATTACGCATAACTAGCAGGGGGAATATGAGTGAATCAATAAAACCGGACGGATACCAAACAGGAATGATGAATGATAAGGCTAAGAATGTTGAAGCGCCAACTACAGATACCGGAAATGGCAACACAGAAAAAATAAATCTGCCCAGTACCCCAGAATGGGGAGAATTCAAAGAAGGAATAAGCCGATTTTGGGATGAGTATAAAAATACAGTTGCTACCAAGCCAGCAGCTCAAAATGATGCGGAACTCGATAATTTCTATTCAATGCGTGAGAAAATTCTAGATTTTTTACAGCAGTCCAGTATAGAAACCGCGAATCTACAATCTAGTGAGCGATCAGTATATATCGTTCGGGAACGGTTAATAGATATACTCGGATCATTAAACATACTTGCGCAATCAAATGGCGATCAAGCTGAAGTCGAAAAAATAAATCAAATTGGTAACAAAGAATTTGGTATTGATAAGGAGCAGGTAGGTTTTGATAATTTTAATCAATTTGTGACTTCTTCTAGAGAGCGCTTGAGCGCAGCATTAAAGGAGCACAAAAAAGTTGCTTTTGTTATAGGACATAAAAATCCCGATATGGATTCCGCTATTGGTTCGCTTATGGAAGCTTATAGAAATAATTTGCTTGATTCTGATACCGTTTATATTCCAGTGTTGCAAAGCAAGTTGGTACCGGATGAGATTAGTTATTTGTTGGGTAATGATTTGTCGGATGGATTCCTTTTGTCGTCAGAAGCTGATTTTCAGAAAGCTCAAAATTACGAGCAATCTCAATGGATTTTGGTTGATCATTCAACTGATAAATTACCAAAATCTGTCTTAAGCGTTGTTGATCACCATCCAATTTCGGAATCTGTGCAAAGCCAAGATATTGCCGTAAGTCAGGAAATGGCTGGTTCTGCAGCGGCTTTAGTCGCACAAAAATTTTTAGGAATGGGTATTAAACTTGATCCAGAAATGGCAAAAATATTTTTAGGTGCGACATTAATGGATACCGAAAATCGGAGCGGGAAAAAAATGACGAGTAAGGATAAACTCGTTATGAATCAATTACAAAAAGACGCTGGACAAATTAATGAGCCAGAATTATTTCAAGAAATGATGAGTTCTTTATTGAATTCAAATAATGCGGAGCAGTTATTCGAACGTGATTATAAAAAGGTGGGTGAAGCTTACGGGTTTTCGGTTATCAAAGCTAAAGGGGTGTTTGAACCGAATGGCCAAGTTCATAAAACTGTGCTTATTAATAAGCTCAGTGAATTAGCGAATGAAGATATAAAGAAAAATAATATACCTTTCACCGTTATTAAAATTGTTGATTACTTACAAGATAATCAGACCGTCAATCGAGAAAGAATTTGTATTGCTTTTAATGATTCTGTTACGTCTGAAATTAAAACTAGTACAATGAAATTAATCCGAGATACTATCGAAAAAGAATTCGAAGGTCGAGCTCAAATTAAAGAAGATAACAATACGATTGATTACTGGGGTGTCGGTGACCAACTATCTAGAAAGTCTCTTGCTTCAAAATTAGAGACAATAGCTAAAGCTTGCTAGTCGACCGTCGTTTTCAGGTACCGAGTTCGTGGCCATCATTAAAAACAACGAACTTACGCATGACAATTGCATCGACTAATTACGATCTAAATACTAGATTAGGAATGTAAACATACTCCTGTCTTCTTCGAAAAATAGTTCTAACGTCGTCCACGACTCGGAGCCAAATAAAATAACCGACTAGTCGGTTATTTTATTTGCCCTGAGCTTGTCGAAGGGCTTGATGCCTTGCTTTACCTGCTATTAGGCAAGTGTCGAAGACTTAGAATCACGTGACGATCATATAATTCTGAACCTGTCTCAACCCGAATTCAAGACGCTAGTGCACCAGTAAGCTGTTGAAATCGTTCGTTTGGTGTGTCGTAGCCGAGTGTTTTCCGTGGTCGCGAGTTGAGCTGGTCTTCGGCGAACTGGATCTGGTCGTTTGTAACTGGGGTAAAGTCAG
>CAISTG010000044.1 GCA_903888345.1 Candidatus Buchananbacteria bacterium
AAGAGAATATGTTCATTGGTATAATCACGAGAGATATCACTTAGGTAAGGATATGAACGGATTAACCCCAATACAAAAATTTAATCAATATCTGTCATCGGTCGAATCAAAAGTGTCACCCTTGACTGTTAACTAAACATAGAAACACAGAAAGGCTAGATAACCGTCAAGTTGACATTAATTGGCAATTATTGTTTTGCTGATTGGACAAGGTTGGTAATTTTGGGCTATAATTAAGCTATTCTAATCAACAAACGGCACTATGTTTATTAACGATATTTTTTTTAAATTAAGTGATTTAGTCGAACATAGTCCAGCTAAACGGGATCGCTTTATCTTATTTTCCTTTATTATAGCTGCTATCTTAGTAACAATCTCTTTCGTGATCGTACCGATTAGCTTTTGGAATTTTAAGGATTATATTGTACTTCATTATAATATCTATTTCGGCATCTCCTCGCTCGGGCCTTGGTTGCAACTACTATTACTACCATTAAGCAGTTTCCTGGTCTTGCTGTTGAATGGTATTTTAATCTTGATACTTTATTTAAAACAAAAAGTATTAAGTTATTTCTTATCATTCGCTTCAGTATTTTATAGTTTAATCGTACTCGTTTCAGTAGTCTTAATTATTTATATCAATATTTAATTCCTTATGTCTTTAGACTCAATCGTTACTAAGATTTTTTCGGTGACTTTCCTAGCTTTCGCTATTGCTATGTTATGGACACCGCTACTGACACATTTTTTGTATAAATATAAATTAGGTAAACAGATTAGAGATGAAGGCAATTCGCCAATTTTTACTAAATTACATTTAAAGAAATCCGGTACTCCAGCGATGGGAGGTATTTTAATTTGGCTGACTGTTTTAATTTTATCAGTCGCCATTTTTTATTTGGCGCAGTGGTTTGATAATTATTTTACTTTCTTAAATTTTTTGACTCGACCGCAGACTTTATTGCCTCTGGGTTGTTTGGTAGCCGCTGCTTTGGCTGGCTTGTTGGATGATTATTTGAATGTGCGCAAAATTGGTCCCTATGGTGGTGGCCTATCCGTTAAACATCGTTTATTGGTTTACACCATTATCGCTATCGTAGCAGCCTTTTGGTTTTATTTCCGTCTCGATTGGGATTTGATTCGCGTGCCGTTTATCGGCGACTTTAATATTGGCTGGTGGTTTATTCCGTTCGTAATTTTTGTCATTGTTGGCACTGCTTTTTCGGTTAATGAAACTGATGGCCTAGATGGTTTGGCCGGTGGCACCTTATTAGTGGCCTATATTTCTTTTGGCGCCATCGCTTTTGCTCAGGGTAAATTCGACTTAGCTGCTTTTTGTGGCGCGATTGCCGGAGCCTTATTGGCATTCTTATGGTTTAATATTACACCCGCTAGATTTTTTATGGGAGATACGGGAGCCATGTCCTTAGGGGTAACGCTGGCTGTGATCGCCATTTTAACCAAGTCAGTTTTATTATTACCAGTTATCGGCTTATTGTATGTGATTGAATCAGCTTCAGTAATTATTCAGGTTTTGTCTAAGAAGTTACGTAAAGGAAAAAAAGTCTTTCTCTCGGCACCAATCCATCATCATTTTGAAGCCATTGGCTGGCCGGAAGCCAAAGTCGTTATGCGTTTCTGGGTTATTTCTGGCGTGTCTGCTTTAGTGGGGCTAGTAATTTTCCTGATGGACACGGGGGCTTGGCACTAATCAGTCCGTCATTCCGGGCTTGACCCGGAATCCAGTTTTCTGCCATTCTGATCGGAACTAAATAAAATTTTATGGACAAACACTTAGCTGCTAAAATCGCACAGTATGCAATTATCTGCGATGAACAAGATCGAGTTTTAATTTTACAGCGAGCACGTTCGGAATTATGGTGTTTGCCTGGCGGTCGCTTAGATGTATCAGATAAAGATCCGCTGAAGGCTTTGGCGCGGGAATTGAAAGAAGAATTAAATTTGAAACTTACTGACTACTCGCCGCTGGACGTAGCGATTATCAAAGATAAATATCAGATTAAATATTGCGTATATTTCTTAGTTCAAGTAACAGATTTAGCTAAGTTAAAAATTAGTACTGAACATCGTGGTTATAAGTTTGTTAGTTATAAATCAGCAATAAAGTTAAAAGTAGAAGATAAAAAGATAAGAGAAATTTTAAAACAATTTAGTTAATACTTTTATTTATGGATAGTACATTTTACGAAAAGTCCTACGGCAATCAGCTGGAATCTGCTTTTGCCAAGAATCGGATTAAGAAAACAAAGAAGATAATTAAACGGATTATTGGCAAGAATAAAATCAAGAAATGTTTGGATATCGGATCGGGCACCGGCTATATCAGCAATTACGTCAAAGGCTTAGATGATAAAATTGATTGTTATGCTCTCGATATTTCGAAGAAGGCGGTGGCTATCGGTCAGAAAAAGTATCCCGAAGTAAAATTCGTTTTAAACGATATTACTGAGTGGCAATCTAAAGGTGAAAAATTTGATTTGATTTTATCGCTAGAAAATATTGAACATATTTATGATTTAGATCGCTATTTGGCGGCTATTGATAAGTTGCTCAATAAGAATGGCGTCTTGATTATTTCAACGCCAAATTTAAATAGTTGGCTCAATCGATTGTTGATTCTCTGCGGTACCATTCCGTATTTTCAAGAATATTTTTTTAATGATAATGTACCGATTTTCTCGATTGGTAAAAGAGACTTTCTGTCGCGTGAATCAATGCCCTCGGGTCATATTCGAATCTTTAATTGCCAGGTCTTGAATTTCATTGCCCGCAAGTATAATTGGAAAATCGTTTCACGGTCAGGAGCTGGACTTTATGCCCATAAAAAATTAATGGGAATGATTGATAAATTTTTCTCATTGTTTCCTGGTTTGGCCAGCTGTCTAATTTATGTCTATAAGAAATAAGATGATTGATTTAAAAAACAAAAAAGTAACTGTCATGGGACTAGGTCTATTTGAAGAGGGTAGCGGAATTTCTGCTACTAAGTTTTTGGTTGAGGCTGGGGCAAAAGTTACGGTTACTGATTTAAAGTCGGCAGCGCAATTAGCTGAGCAGCTGAAACGCCTGGACAAAAGTATAAAGGGGATGGATTCGCGCCGACGCGGGAATGACGTGAAGTTTGTTTTGGGTCGCCACAATGAAAGCGATTTTAAATCTGCCGATTTAATCGTCCGCAATCCCGGCGTGCCGAAAGCTTCTAAATTTTTGGCCTTAGCTCGGAAAAACAAGATCCCAGTTGTTACAGATATTTCTTTATTTTTTGAATTAATTGAAAGAAAGCGGATTATCGGCGTAACTGGCACGCGTGGTAAAAGTACCACAACGACATTATTGTATGATTTTATTAAGACTATCGATAAGCAAACAGTCATAGGTGGTAACATCACTAAGTCTCCCTTGGCACAAATGCCGCAAGTAAAAAAGGGTGGTATGGTAATTTTGGAGTTGTCGTCCTGGCTGCTAGAGAGTTTGGCGGATATCAAAAAATCACCGCACATTGCCATCTTTACCAATATCTATCCTGATCATTTAAATACTTATACCGGGATTGAGGATTATGCTGAAGCCAAAAAGAATATTTTTAAATTTCAGACTTTGCAGGATTATGTCATCCTGAATCGCGATAATGCTTATACTAAAAAGATGGGCAGCGAGGTGGTAGCACAAAGATATTGGTTTTCGCTTAAACCTTTCAAAGAAGAAAATGGTTGTTTTCTGCGAGGTGGCCAAATAGTATTCCGTAGTAATGGTCTTGAACAAAAAGTTTGTTCAATTAAAGAATTACAATTACCGGGCGAGCACAATCAAGCTAATGCTTTGGCGGCAGTTTGTGCGGCGATGATTTTTGGGATCAAGCCGGTGCTGATTAAAAAAGTTTTAAGACAGTTTAAGGGAGTCCCGAACCGTTTAGAGTTACTGCGAGAAATTAATGGCGTGAAATATTATAATGATACGACCTCAACGACGCCCGAAGCAACATTTGCAGCCTTGCAAGCTCTAGGTAAAAAGAAGAATATCGTTTTAATTGCCGGCGGCTCGGATAAGGGATTAGATTTTAAGCAAGTTGTAAAAGAAATTAAGAGTAAAGTTAAGGGTTTGGTTTTATTAAATGGCACGGGAACTGAGCGTTTAGAAAAAGAGTTTGGCAATCAATTGCGCCAGTCAAATTATGCGAAAGTTGATTCCATGGCCGATGCTGTTGGCGTCGCAAAGTCCTTTGCTAAGCGGAGAGACATTATTTTGTTGTCACCAGCTTGTGCTAGCTTTGGTATGTTTATTAATGAGTTTGACCGGGGCGATCAATTTCGGCAATTAGTAAAGGATTTAAAATAAAAAAAGCGTTACCCGAAGGTAACGCCCGACTGTAAGAACATTATTACTTGCGCATGATTCTCGAGCCTCCATTGGTTGGATTGCGGTTAGTCGCTTTTTTCAACCTCGACATAACCTTGCCCGTCAAACGGGCGATCATCAAGCATTAATATAGTATCACGTATTTAAAATTTTGTCAAGTATTTAATATATTTTATCTAAGATTAACAAAAATAATTTCACCATTAATAATGCGACGATTTAGCATCAAAGAAAGAATTTTAAGTTTTTTTAAAGAACAGACTCGGTCAAAAACCGACTGGTATTTGATTGGTGCGATTTTTTTGCTGGTTGTTTTGGGTATGATTATTATGGCTTCAGCTGGTGTGGCTTTGGGTTGGCAGAAATATCAAGATGCTTATTGGCATTTGAAGCACCAGTTGATCAGTGGCATTATACCGGGACTCATCGCTTTTGGTTTCTTTTGGTTTTTTGATTATCGTCGCTTGGAGAAATTTGCTGCTCCGATGTTATTTATTTCTATTGGTTTGTTGGTTTTGGTTTTAATTCCCGGAATCGGCGTTGTCTATAATGGTTCGCGCGCTTGGATAAATATTTTCGGCATCTCTTCTTTACAGCCGTCGGAAATCGTAAAATTGACCTTTTTGATATATTTGGCGGCGTGGCTGGCACAAAAACAGGATCATCATCTGAAAGACGTCAGTTATGGTCTAATTCCGTTTCTGATGATTTTGTCAGTTATTGCTGGCCTATTATTCTTAGAACCGGATACCGGAACAATGTTAATTATTGTTAGTACGTCACTTGCTATCTATTTTGCTGCTGGCGGCAGCTTTATCCATTTGACTTGGCTCGCGATTTCTGGCACTTTAGGTTTATTGGCGTTTATCAATATGACACCAGATAGTTATCGCACCAAACGTTTAACGACGTTTTTGCATCCAGAGCTTGATCCGCGCGGTATTGGTTATCATATTAATCAAGCTTTATTAGCCATTGGTTCAGGCGGTTGGTTCGGACGCGGTTATGGCCATTCACGTCAAAAATTTTCATATTTACCGGAACCAGTTGGTGATTCGATTTTTGCAGTGACGGCCGAGGAGCTCGGTTTCTTTATGACTACCCTGATCGTCACTATTTATATTTATATCGCTATTCGTGGCTTTAAATTGGCAATGAGAGTTGATGATCAATTTGGGCGATTGTTGGTAGTGGGAATTATTGTGTGGTTTTCAACTCAGGCTTTTGTTAATATCGGCGCCATTATGGGTGTGATGCCGCTCACTGGTATTCCGTTACCATTTATTTCTTATGGTGGCACCGCCATGTTTGTCTCGCTAGCCGCCGTTGGTATCTTAGCTAATATTTCTAAACAAACTAGATAAAATTATGTTTTCAGAATTTAAAAAACAGCCGGAACCAACCGGCGAAACTCCAGAAAATAAGTTAGAGGCAGAAATAGAAAGTCTGCGTCAGCAACATCCGGAAATTACTAAAGCGGAATATTGGGATGCGCTGAAGGAGGCGATAGTTGCTAATAAGAAATTTTTAAAGTTGGTTGAACCGTTGACTAAAAGCACGCCGGCTGGACGTTCCTTAACTAACCCGGAAGAGCGAGCTGCCATTAATGCGGATTTAGACAAGATTTTACAATTAAGGAAAGTTGGTATTCCAAGAACTCCTGCCAATATGAACAAGGAGTTCCAAATTGAAATTACCCAAGCAGAAATTGATCATTTGACCAATATTCAGACGGCCAGATTGAATTTTAGAGATGAAATTTCCTTATGCGATGAATCTTTCGAAGATACCGCAGATTTGATTGGCAACTATTTGGACCAGGCATTTTTTCTTGATCCAAAAAAGCCAGCAGCCGGAGCAATGAATAAATATTTTAAGGTTGAAGAATTCTGTATTCCCAAAATCTTAACTGGCACTCTGATTTTTGGAGAAACTGATTGGGTCGAGGTTTTTAAGAGTAGATCGGTGATTGGCGGACCCAAAGAACTTGACGCCCCTTGTCTGAATTCGGCAGGATTGAATTTTGGCAAAGCCTTCTTTGATGAGGCTAGTTTGTTTTCAAAAATTGGGTTAATGACTCTAAAAGATCAAAAAAGTTCAGCAATATTAGAGCAATTAGCTAGACATGAGGCGATTCATCAAGTTGATTTTTTAAGATCTAAACGACTTGGAATCAATTCGTTATTATCGGAAATTATCGCTTATAGGCTCGATGCTAAATTAGATCAACCGAGATATCGTAAAATGGATCAAGATCGACTTGATGAGTTTGTCGATGATTATTTGGGTGGCTATTCTGAAACCCTGGATTTGGATAAACTGAAAGTAAAAAAATTAATCGATCAAACGGTTACTATCATTGAAGGATTAGAAAAAAGAGTCGGTTTTGAACGAGTCACCGGCATCCTGCTTAATTGTGAAAGCTTTGCTGAACTATTTGCCGTCGCCAAAAATATTGTAAAATAATTATGTCCAAAATCATGAAAATCATTTTTGCTGGAGGAGGAACAATGGGCTCAGTTAGTCCACTGTTAGCTGTTTATCAGGAAATTAAGAGTCGTGAACCGCAAGCGGAGTTTTTGTTTGTTGGCACGAAAACGGGACCAGAAAAAAAGGCGATCGAAAGTTACAAGATTTCTTTTGTCGCTATAGAATCAGGAAAATTACGCCGTTATTTTGATTGGCATAATTTTACTGATCCACTGCGGATTGGTGCTGGCTTTTTTCAGGCGTTTAAAATAATTAAACAATTTCAACCAACGGTCGTGATGATCGCTGGTGGCTTTGTTGGCGTGCCGGTTGCTTTGGCGGCCTGGCTTTTAAGAGTGCCGATTTTAATTCATCATCAGGACATTGAAGCGGGCTTGGCCAATAAGTTAATGGCGCCATTGGCCACTAAAATCTCCTTATCCTTTGACGTTTCGCTAAAAGATTTTGGTTCTAATAAGGCGGTCCTAACCGGTAACCCGATTAGAGATGAATTTTATCATTGTGATCGTGATAAAAGCTTGGCCCTGTTTCACTTAAAAAATGAATTGCCAGTTATTTTAATTACTGGTGGCGGGACTGGCAGTCAGAAAATTAATGAGGTGGTTAAGGAAGCTTTGCCACAACTGACTAAATTTGCTCAAGTCATCCATACGACTGGCGCAGGCAAGGGCTTTAGTTTTGATTCGGATAATTATCATCAGTATGAATTTCTTTCCCACGAAATGCCGGAAGCTTTGTGTGCTGCCGATTTAGTGGTCTCGCGGGCTGGACTTTCGATCTTGACTGAATTATCAATTGGCGGTAAGCCAACCGTCTTGATTCCATTATTTAAGACGCATCAAGAACATAATGCTTCGTTTTATCAGCAACACAATGCAGTGGTGGCGGTTTCCGAGCCTAGCTTGAGTGCTAAGATGTTTGCTGGCTTATTGCGAAATTTATTGGCTAATAAAGAACAATTGAATTCCTTAAGTGAAAATATCAGAAAAATTATGCCGACTGATGGCGCTCAGCGGGTGACTGATTTATTATTAACAATTGCTAAAAAGTAACCTCGTTTTATATTTATGATCGATTTAAATAAAGTAAATAAAATCTATTTCATCGGCATTGGTGGCATTGGCATCTCGGCAGTTGCTGGTATTATGCATGTTCGCAGTTTTATCGTTGAAGGATCTGACGCGGCGGAAACGGATATTGTGAGCGATTTACGCGCTCATCAGATTCCCGTGCATGTTCCGCATAACGCTGATCATCTCAGTAATCTCATTGATTTGGTGGTATATTCGGTTGCGGTTCCTGAAACTAATGTTGAATTAATTCGCGCCAAAGAATTAGGTCTTCCGACTCTGACGTATCCGCAGTTATTGGGCCTATTGATTGAGAAAAAGTTTGGTATCGGAATTTCTGGCACTGATGGTAAAACCACCACGACTGCTTTGCTCGCGAAAATGTTGATTGATGCGGAATTTAATCCGACTGTCGTCTTGGGTAGTAAGGCTAATTTTCTTGAAGATAATTGGCGCGTCGGTGAGAGTGAATATTTCGTGTTTGAGGCCGATGAGTATCGCCGTGCTTTTGATAATTACACTCCAAAGTTAGCGGTTATCACTAATATTGGTTTAGACCATTTGGATTACTATACTGATCAAGTTGATTATACTGGAGCTTTTAAATCCTATTTAAAAAAGTTACCTAAAGATGGTTTTGCCATCATTAATAATGATAATGACAATGCGATTGAAGCAGCTTTGAAATGCTCGGCTAATGTGGTGACCTTCGGACTAGAAAAGCCCGCTGATTTTGCTGTAACCGAAATCGAAGTCAAAGACGGTCGCCAAGAGTTTAGTGTGATGGAATTCGGGACGGCTCAAGCAACTATTTCTTTGCCACTGCCTGGTAAATATAATGTCGCTAATTCCTTGGCGGCAATCGCAGCAGCTCGAACCTTGGGCGTTAGCTGGGATAGTATTATTAAATCTCTCGACGGTTTTCAGGGAGTCTGGCGCCGATTTGAAACACTCGGCCAATGTGGACGAGCGAAAGTCATTGCTGATTATGCTCATACGCCCGACGCTGTCGCTAAAGTTATTAAGGCGACTAAAGATTTTTATCCTGACAAAAAGATTCTAACGGTTTTTCAACCACATCAATATGCCCGAACAAAAAAGTTGTTCGATGGATTTGTTGAAGCCTTTGACGAGGCGGCGAGTGTTATTTTGCCAGATATCTTTTATGTTGAAGGACGAGAGAATCCGGCTGATTTTGATGTTAGTTCCGAAAAGTTGGGGTTAGAAGTTGCTTTGCGGGGAGTCGCCGTTGAGGCGCCAGGTGATCTAGTACAAAGCGAAACTAGGATTCGAGAGTTAGCCAATGAGTTTGATGTGATATTGATTTTGGGTGCTGGCAATGTTTATGAGATTGCGAAGAATTTGGTAAAATAAAAAAGCACCAACTTGGAGTTGGTGCAAAGGGTACTTATCTCTTAGACCATTCATCGAAAGTGACTTTAGAAATCTCTTGAAATGAAATAATGATTACTGTTTCGACTTGGTTTTTCTTTTTAATTTCTTTTGCTGCTCCGGAAATTGGAAAAAAATGTCCGCGAATTTCTAATACGGTATTTCCAAAGCCTGGAACACAGTCTTTATCCCCTAAAGCGTAAGAAACAAACCAATACTTAGTCGGAAGGGGGCGAGGTCCTGAACCTAACGGTCTTGCCATGATTGTTCTCCAGCTGGTTCGGTATCAATAGTTACTATTTTCTGCTAAAAAGAATCATTTTTTGATTATAAGCTGACTCGGAAATTTCGGAGTACATTACGATTTTTACTTCCTTAAAATTTTCCTCAAGCTCTCGCTCAATTAAGGTTCGAGGAAAGGCATCACCACGAGCAGTGGTAACGTGAACCCCAATTCCAGTCTGATCATTTGGCATTTTATGCTCGAACATGATGAGCCAGTATTTCATCTTCTTTCTCCTTATTGGTTGGTGGCTGGGAAAGGACGTTAACGCTGAAAGTTTTATATCACATTTAAATAATTTTGTCTATATGTCAGTTGACCTCTATAAAATGCAGAATAAATTAGAACTGCCGCGCAAAGCCAAAAAGGCCAAGAAAAAGTCGGCTGGTTTTGCTGCCCAACAAAAGGCCCTTGAGGCTACAGGATACTTAATTAAAAAAAAGAAGAGATAATATTTTATCGTCAGTTTGGGCTATCCACTTGCCTATACATTAAATCTTACCTCCCCACCGTCATTCCGGGCTTGACCCGGAATCCAGATGGTATATGGGGCACAGATTCCGGCTCAGGGCCGGAATGACAGTTAAACTAATTACATAAATTATGTTGGCAATCAAAGAAAATGAGTTACTTAGTAATCACACCAGCTTTCGCATTGGCGGGCCCGCGCGGTATTTTGTTACTGTCAAAAATATTGAGGAATTGCAAGAAGCGATTGCTTGGGCAACAGCAAGAAGTCTGAAATATAAAGTGATTGGCGGCGGTAGTAATTTACTGGTAGCCGATGCTGGTTATGCTGGCCTGATTATTAAATATTTTGGCGGAGAATTAGTAATTGAAAATGAAATAATTAAGGTGTCTGCCGGTGTACCATTGGCGTTGGTTATTAACGCCACACTTAAGGCTGAATTGATTGGGTTAGAGTGGGGCATTGGCATCCCCGGAACAATTGGCGGTGCTGTTTGTAATAATGCCGGTGCGTATCGCGGTGAAATAGCTGATAATGTAGTTAGTGTGGAAGTATTACAGGATAATATAATTATCGAGTTAACTAAGGCTGACTGCAATTTTGGCTATCGCGAGAGTGGGTTTAAAAGGGGCGAAATTGATGGCGTTATCTTGTCAACGACTTTAAAATTATCAAAAGTTTCGGCAGAAAAAATAATTGAAGTGAAAGAGCAGATGCAGAAAAATTTGACAGAACGTTTGAGCAAATCTGCTGAAGGCGGATCAGCGGGTAGCACTTTCCGTAATATCACCTTGAGTGAAGCAGAAATCAAAGAATTTAAAAATAAATTTCCAGAATTTCCTGATCAGTTTGTAACTTATAAAAAAGTTCCGGCGGCCTGGCTGATTGATCATTGCGAGTTAAAGGGTAAGAAGATTGGCGCCGCGATGGTTTCCGAAAGACAAGCGGGAAAGATTACAAATTTAGGCGGTGCAACTGCTGAAAATGTGATCATGCTGATTTCCATCGTGAAGCAAAAGGTACGTAGTAAATATGGTATGCAACTAATGGAGGAAGTGGAATATTTGGGATTTTAATCGCTCCGTCATTCCCGCGAAGGCGGGAATCCATTTCTGCATGAATTAACTTTTTCCACTTCTTTAGAAGAAGTGGAGCAAGAATCGCGACCGGTTGAAAATCATGGCTGAATTTTTGACTTCTCTCACTAAACCAAAAACGCTGTCGCTGTTTTGGTTTGCCCTAGCGGGCCGTTCGTTCTCGTCAAAAATCAGCACAATATTTTCAAATGGTCGCAAGGCGGGGACGGGAACAAAACAATAATTAAGAAATATTAATAATAAAATTTATGGACATCAAAATCAAAGCGACCAAAATGGAGTTGACTCCAGCGATTGAAACGGCGATTAATGAGAAATTCGGCGGACTCGATAAATATTTTGATAACATTATTGGCTGCGAGGTAGAAGTTGGTAAGACAACCAATCATCATAATAAGGGCGATATTTTCCGAGCGGAAGTAAACCTAGAAGTACCACAAAAATTAATTCGTGCGGAAGCGGAGACTGATGATTTATATAAAGCAATGACTGAAGCGAAGGATAAAATTAAAATTGAATTGATTAAGTATAAGGAAATGCTGCGAGACTAGTTAGAGTATTAAGCGAAGTTAGCCCTAACCCCTTCCACTGGCCGTAGACTGGCCAAGGGAGGGGATTTACTTTCTAAAGTGATAATATGCCTAGTTTTATTGAGGTTCATACGCCTTGATTTTATGCCAGTTTTCTGGCATAATTAAGGTGAATTTTACTTACATAAATCGGTAAAGAGTCATTGCGAGCAAAGCGAAGCAATCTTGAAGTTTACTAGTGAGTGGTAATAAAGATTGCTTCTCTGCTTGCTAGTAGCTCGCAATGACAGAACTATTCGTAATTTTTAATTCGTAATTCATAATTGATTATATATGTCCATATTTACTAAAATTTTTGGCGATCCAAATAAGAAGGTTTTAGCCGAAATGCAGGCCGAAGTTGAAAAAATCAATGCTTTGGAACCACAGATCTCAGCTTTATCGGATGAAGAGCTAAAAAATCAAACTATAAAATTAAAGGAGCGTCTGGCCAAAGGCGAGACGCTTAATGATATTTTGCCGGAAGCCTTCGCTACTGTCCGTGAAGCCGCCAAGCGCGTTTTAGGTCAACGCCACTTTGATGTGCAGTTAATTGGCGGTATCGCTTTGTTTGATGGCCATATTGCCGAAATGAGAACTGGTGAGGGCAAGACCTTAACTGCGACTTGTCCAATGTATCTCTCCGCCTTAGCTGGTAAAGGAGCTCACTTAGTGACCGTTAATGATTACTTGTCGCGCATTCATGCTGATTGGATGGGCCGTGTTTATGATTTCTTGGGCATGAGTGTTAGTTGTATCCAGCAACAAAATATTTCTTACAAGTTTGATAAGAGCCATGAAACCAACGATGGCGATCCAGTGCTTGATGTGCAATTTTTGATTCCCTGTACTCGTCGTGAGGCTTATGCCTGCGATATCACTTATGGTACTAATAATGAATTTGGATTTGATTATTTGCGTGATAACATGGTGACTGAATTAGAAGACATGGTGCAACGCGAGCTTAATTATGCCATCGTTGACGAAGTCGATTCGATTTTGATTGATGAAGCGCGAACTCCACTTATTATCTCTGCTCCGGACATGGAATCGACTAGCAAGTATTTTCAATTTGCGCAGATTGTTCGCACCTTGGTCCCCGAGGATGATTATAAAGTTGATGAAAAATTACGCGCCGCTACTTTAACTGAGGGTGGTATTAGTAAAGTTGAAAAAGCTTTAGGTGTCGAAAACATTTATACTGAACGTGGTATGTCTGACGTGCATCATATCGAACAAGCTTTGCGCGCTCATGCCCTGTATCACAAGGAGAAAGAATACGTCGTTCAAGAAGGTGAAATTATTATCGTTGATGAGTTTACTGGTCGTATGATGTATGGTCGCCGCTTTTCGGAAGGTTTGCATCAAGCGATTGAAGCGAAAGAAAATGTTAAAGTCCAAAAAGAAAGCAAAACTTTAGCGACTGTTTCTTTTCAAAATTATTTTCGTTTATATACTAAATTATCTGGCATGACTGGTACGGCCGCGACAGAAGCGGAAGAGTTTATGAAGATTTATAAATTAGAAGTAACTACGATTCCGACTAATCGACCAATGGTGCGTCGTGATACTAATGATAAGATCTATAAGAATGAGATGGGTAAATACCAAGCTCTAGTTAAAGAGGTTAAGGAGCGATCTAGCAAGGGCCAACCCGTCTTGATCGGTACGGTGAGTATCGAAAAAAATGAAATTCTTTCTGAACTCTTAGAGCGCGAAGGTGTACCTTGCCAGATTTTGAATGCTAAGCATCATGACAAAGAAGCGCATATTATTGCCCAAGCCGGTAAAGTTGGCGCTGTAACGGTAGCTACTAACATGGCTGGTCGTGGTGTGGATATTATTTTGGGTGGTACGCCGTTTAACCAAGAAGAATATGAAAAGGTGAAAGCCTTGGGCGGCTTATGCGTTATCGGTACTGAACGCCATGAATCGCGTCGTATTGATAATCAGTTGCGTGGTCGCGCGGGACGTCAAGGTGACCCTGGTTCTTCCCAATTCTATATTTCGATGGATGATGATTTGATGCGCATTTTCGGCTCCGAACGCATGAAGAATATGATGACGACTTTAGGCGTGCCGGATGATATGCCAATTGAAAATGGCATGATCAATAAATCAATTGAGCAAGCACAGAAAAAGGTAGAAACCCATAACTTTGATATTCGCAAACATTTAGTTGAATATGACGACGTCATGAATAAGCAACGTGAAACGATTTATCGTAAGCGTCGCCAGATTTTAGCCGGTGAAGGCACTAAGGAAGCCGTCTTAGAATCTATCAATAACGAAATCAAGAATTTAGTTGCTTATCTATTTAACTCGGCGACTGAAGAATTTTCGATTGAAAAACTTTATGATGAAGCCAATTTGATCTGGCACATCAAACCGGAACAGCGCAAAAGCTTGGAGGAAATTAAGACTGAAGTAGGTGTTTATGGCCATGACGAAATTGCTGCCTTGAATGGTTATTTAGAAAAATTAGCTGTGGCCGAATATAATGAGTTGGAGTCAAAGATCAACATGCTGCCTAAGGGCGAGTCGGAAATTGAGGCAATGCGCCAGGTTGAACGCCAAATGTATTTACATGCCCTGGATACTCTCTGGATCGAGCATTTAGAGACCATGAATTATTTGCGCACCGGTATTGGTTTGCGCGGTTATGGTCAACGTGATCCACTAGTAGAGTATAAACGTGAAGCCTTAAGATTGTTCCGCGAGCTCTTGGGATTAATTGATCGCCAAGTGGCTTATAGTATTTTCAAGATTGGATTTGTTTCACCACAAGAAATGAAGACAGAAGAAAAGCCGCAACAGGTAATCTTACAAGGTGCTAGCGATCAATCGGCTTTCGCCGGTGACGAAGGATTAGCAGAACGTAAAGTCGATAAAATTATTAAAGACGATAGTCATTTTAATGGTGAGAAGGTGGGCCGCAATGATTTCTGTCCTTGTGGCGCGAAGTGGCCGGATGGCAATCAAAAGAAGTTTAAGGATTGTCATGGGAAATAAATCAAGCTTATGATGACTATTGATAAATTGCGTTGCCCGCAGAATCATGTCTGCCCGGCAATTCGGGTTTGTCCGGTAGAAGCAATTACTCAAGAGGGTAATGGCCTGCCAGTGATCGATCAGGATAAATGTGTCGAGTGCGGCAATTGTATTCGCTTCTGTCCGATGGGCGCGATTCAAAATAAATAAAAGCTCACTGATTGGTTGTCAGTGAGCAAAAAGAGCGGGTTATGGAGATTTCTTTTGGCTGAAATCTCCACGTAGATATTTGACCATGGTAACTCCTGCGACCATTAGTGTGAGCCAGAAAAGAAAGATGCCGGATAGAGTAAAGTCTTCCGGTACCAGCACCAATGGTATTGATACCACCAGAAAAAATACGACAGCCATAAATAGGATCTCACCGATTTTCATTGTTGTTCTCCTGTTGAGTTGAGGCGACTTTTTTGGCTTTCAGAATCTTTGCTTTGCCGGCGCGCGTAAATTCTGGGCTAGCAAAGAAGAACAAGTAAGTCACAAATAGCACGTCAAGTATGATTACGTAAATAATCCATTTTGAGCCTCCCTGCAGGTAGAGTAGGCCGAGGCTGTGACGTGAGGAGAGTAAATAATACCAGTGCCAGGTGCCGACAATATCTTGTAATCCGGGATTAGTCCAGATATCGAGCATGGTAAAAAAGAATATTGCTACCGGAAAAATAATCCCCGATAATACTAAATATACCGTTTTCCTCATGATGCTTAGTCTCCCTTAGTTGAGGATCTGTTAGGTACTGTTTTCGCGATTTTACCGCGATGTTTCATAATAGCATATAACTTTAGTTTTGTCAATGCGATTAGGTAATGTGTACATACATATGGCGGTTTTTCCAAAAGTATGGCAAAATCAGCTACTATGTGTACGAAACTACCTCAGGATGCTCTCGAAGAAAGGTTGAGATGGGTGCTTCCAATTATGAATAAGGAAATTAAGCT
>CAISTG010000045.1 GCA_903888345.1 Candidatus Buchananbacteria bacterium
ACTATATTAGGATTAAGGAGATCTATTAAAGTCTGGAATATTTATTACAATAATTTGGAGCATTGTGCCTTAGGCGGGAAGACTCCAAATGAGATGTTATTAATTAATAACTAATCCGCCATATGTATGTGCTTAAAACAATTATTTCTTGCCTCTTTCAACACAATTTAACCAAAAATAAAAGCTCCCCAACAAGTTTGTCGGGGAGTTATTTGTACTGGGTATTGTTTAGTCAAAAGCGATATCGAGCCAATATTGCGCCTCACACTTTAGGCAACACAAGTCAGCTCTAGTGTGATGCAAATCAAGCACTTTGGTTACTTTTTTCTCGCAGACAAAACAAGTAGTTACTTTGTCTTTAAATCTTACCGGAGGTAATCCCTTAGCTTCATCTTCTTCACATTGCTTACAGCCATCACGTTTAGCCATGGTAGTATCCTTTTGTTAGTCCCGGAGATCCCTAGTGTAGAGGCCATAATCGACGCCTTGATTAGCGGCGACACAGTTTATGAAATCAACAAGTAGCGCATCAATTATTTTCTGAGAAATTTCCGGACCTAGGGCAAGAAACTGTTTTAGTTCCTCAATAGAAAGATCGTTCATGTGGGCATTACGTTTAAGAGATTCAGCGGCGTCGTCACAGTAATTCTTCGCATCAGTGGTCAGAAGTTGCAGCATATCGGCCTTGGACATCATCAGTTCTCCTCTGGGTTGAAGGTTCTTTATGCTGTTCGTATGGTAATGGAAAATAGCCTAATTGTCAATTTGACATAAGTTTGGGTTCCTTATAATATAGATTCACGTACATTATGGCTTCAATTAACCAAGGGAGAAAATGACCATGGCCAAGATCAGTGAAATCGGTGTTAAACGTGGACCAGTTTATCGGCGTCAAACATTTGATGAAGATATTTGGGTATCAATTCATGAATCACGGATTGATATAAGGCTAGATAAAATGTGTTCGGCTCAGCGTGGAGGTCCGCAGGAAGTTACCAAGTCAATCACGCTTGATTTAACGGAAACATTTTCGCAATTGTTCGAGCGAGCAAAAAAAGCCCTTAATGAAGCTTTTGAAGAAATGGGCGAGTATCTTATGGCTTGGACAGAAGTAAAATGCGATATCGGGGCTACTCTGAAAGCCTTGGATGGTATAGAGCGATCAGCTGAACATATTGAGGCCATTAAGACACTGCAGCAAGAACGAAGGGCCAACACTCCCTGTGGGCGCTTAGAGACGGCACTAAAGTCAGCCTTGCTTGAGGCCAACGTTACTTTGGCAGAATAAACTTTCAGCAAGAGGAGACAGTGAACATGGCTACAAAAGTACAACTCGAGATTTCTGATGAGCTATTGGAAATTTATCAGCAATATGCCAAGAAGCATGATTGCGATCTCGATCAAGCCTTGCTGGTTCCGATTAGGGAATTGGCACCGGTGTTTGCTCGTGATTTTGGGCTAGTTGATATTCCGCAGCGTTGAACCAATAGGAGGCGTTATTCTATGCCCGAGGAAAAGAAGATCAAGACCATAAGTATTAATGGCGGAGAAGTAATTTCTTTTGATAAGTTTATGGATATTATTGAAAGAGAATTGGATCAGAGATCGCTTCGTAGAATAGAGAGAGAGCGGAGAGCAGAAGAAGATAGATTGGGCCTTAAATGAACTTTGATTGTACTGCATGTTAGTACTTAGTACCGTTTTGGCATAATGCCGAAACGGTCTTTTATTTTATTAAGGCAAGTGCTAAACTAATATCATTCGAAAGATCCTTCGGGTCGGCGTTCATCTGTTAGGAAACAGATGAACTTGACGCTCAGGATGACGTTTTAATGAACAATTCAAATAATATATGCCAGAATTACCTGAAGTTCAAACTATCGTTAACGAGTTAGATCGCAAAATTAAAGGGAAGACAATTAAAGAGGTTGTCGTTGATGCGGCGAGGTCGGCACTGCCTTCACCAAAAATTTTGATTGCTAAAATTAAGGGTCAAAAAATTAAAGCCGTTAAGCGCCGCGGTAAAATGATTGATATTGATTTGGGTGGTGATCATAATATTTTGATTCACTTAAAAATGACGGGGCAATTAGTTTATGTTGGCAAAACTGGTAAGCAAGTTTCTGGCGGTCACCCGATCGGCACTGTTGGTGAATTGCCCAATAAATTTTCACACGTCATTATTAAATTTACTGATGGTTCGGTTTTGTATTTTAATGATATTCGCAAATTTGGTTGGGTCAAATATGCCACCAATATTGAACGCGACATTGCGCGGCAGAAATATGGTTTAGAACCATTTGATAAAGAATATACCTTGGAAAATTTTAAAGCTATTATTAAACGCAGCCCCAAAAAGAAAATCAAACAATTGTTGATGGATCAAGAAAAGATTTCTGGCATCGGTAATATTTATGCTGACGAATCTCTATTTATTGTTCATGTTAGACCGACGCGGACGGCTGGTAGTTTAAAAGAAAAGGAAATTAAGGACTTATTTTTAGCGATACCAAAATTATTGAAATTTGCTATTAGTAAGGGTGGAACTACTGCTGATAATTATGTTCGTACTGACGGTAGCAAGGGTCAGATGGTTAATTATTTGAAGGTTTATGGCCGAGGCGGCAAGAAATGTAAACGTTGTGGTGGCACTGTTAATAAAATTCGCTTAGGTGGCAGGGGAACGCATTATTGTCCGGACTGCCAAAAATAGATATATAAAAAATCCCTTGCCGATAATTCGGGAAGGGATTTGTTGAAAGTGCTTAAATTTCAATACTTTCATCATCTCGATGTTCGCTAAGTATTTTCAGAATTGCAGCTTTGAATTCTTGACTGACTCGTTCTGCCAGTGCCTCGTTGGTTTCGTCTTCATTGCGGTGAATACGGAAACCGGCGAGTCTTTGCACTTTGTGGTCTTCATCCAAGTAGGCCTTATTAATCTCGACACACATCAGGAACCAGTCAAAATTATATAACTGACAGAATGGCTCCTGTCGCGCTTCGTCTTCGGGAGTTAGTTTAGGATGTTTTAACTCCTCCCACTCCTCGGGCGTCAGCTTAGGCTCCCACTCTTCAGGCGTTAGCTTTCTAGGATGGGCTAGTTCTTCCAAATCCGCCGGAGTTAGTTCTGCTGTAGTAGATGTTCGTGGTGCGGGAGGAAAGACGCCTCGTCGTGGAGCGGCTGGATCAGAAATACTTTGCAGCTCCTCGTAAGACCCTGGAGGCATTTCATAAGGAGGTATAGAAATTGCTAACACGTCTTTCGTGTCAGCTTCAATTTCGCTTCCTGGTGTGGTAGACAGAGCATCAACTTGCGGCGATTTTTGGGACATTAGTGCCACCAGAATAAATTCACTGTTGGCATAGCCAAGTCGAACTAGTATTTCACCAAGCTTGCGGTTGGGCATAGTCGTTTCTTGATAATGTAGAGCGGTATTTAATGTTTCTGGTGTAATGATGCCATTTTCCAATAGAATCTGTCCAAGCCTCTTCTTTTCCAACATGCTATTTCTCCTTGTTGGTTGCGATTTCAAAGTACTAAAACAATGAGCTAAGCTTAGGCTAAATTGATGATATTGTCAAATAAAAAACCCGCAGCAATTGCTTGTGCGGGATGTTGTTGCTAGGACTATTTTGGCGAAAGTTCGGCCATAAACCACTCGGGTGGATTAGCCAATAATTCGGCATAACGAGTCTCGTCGTCATTGGGTACGTCAGCAAACATTTTGGGGTCAACTTCGGCATCAATGAACTCACCGAATTGCTCTTCCTCTTCGAGCTGTCGTTTGAGCACAGTGTTAATGTGTTCAAAGAGGATTGTCCTTACTCCTTGTCTGACACTTTCTCCGAATTCTTCGGCTGATTGATCGTCGTTACCAAAAAATCCGAGCGGCAAAAAGGAAAAGTTGAGATGCTTTCTTCCAGCATTGAAATTGTCAATCGCCATTTTTTGCGCGATGCGAGCTAGGCCGGGGATTTCCATCGTCATCCAGAGTATGAAAAGTTCAATATCCTCGAGACGCTTATCACGAACAAATTCCTTTCGATAATCGTCGAATTCAACAGAGAAGGTCGGCCATTTTACGGGTTGAATGTTGTGAGCAACAAACGGGTTACTGGTGTCAGCTAGGGGATCAAAGACAAATTTTGAAATCTCGGGTCGGCTATTCCACCAAAGAGAAATTTCCGATACGATTAAGTCATAGATCATGGGTCTGATCCGTTGGCGAAATTTGGCTAGATTCTCAAAACTCTTTATTTGAAAAACCTGGTAATTTTCTTCGCTTCGCTCGTTGGTTTTAATACAGAATCCCTTGTCATACCCATAGATAGTGCTTACAACAATCTGAAAATATTCATTAATTTTTTTGTCGAGCAAATCGTTGATTCCATACATAAAGGCTTCGGCAAAAGCACCTAGGCTTTTGAAGCCGTCATTTTTGGCAATACATAGCTGACCATTAATATTAATGACAAGCTCCTTAGTTCGGCTCATATTTATTCTCCCATTGTTGAGATCACTTAATGCGACCGAGCTGGCGCAGTAGTTTAATGACACCTTCAGTAACTGGTTCGAGATTCAGATCTTTAGTGTCTCTGAACCAACCGGCCCCTTCAACTTGTGGTCCTGCTTGAATTGCTTGAATGCTGCCAGAATCAAGCTTGATAAAATATACGTAAGCCTTTAAATCACTGATGTTGGTAATGATACCGAAGAGGTCACCAGAAACAAGTGATTTAAGTGAAGGTAGTTCTGAATTAATATGGAGAAATATTTGATCAAGCGGATGTTTGCCCGGCGTAATAACGCCCCCAGGCAATTTCCAAAGATTGTTCTTTTTAACCAAGAGAATGTTGTCTTGCTCTAAAACAATGTTGTAAACTGCGTTAGGGATGAGTTTTGCGTCCATTTTCATTTTCCTTTCGTTGTTGTGGCCGACAAATTGTAATGAACTTCTAAAATTTAGCCTACTAGATATTGGGATATTTGTCAATTATCAAATTAAATAAAAAACACCGAAATAAATCGGTGCTTAGTTTTATAAAGTTGTGATACTATAAGATTAAATCAGCCGCATTAATCCGTAAAAAATGATGGTTAGTATAACACCGACAATTAAGCCGACGATAACTTCATTACGGGTATGGCCGATGCGTTCCTGCAATAAAACCTCGGGATTTTCCGGCCAAATTTCTTGGGCAATCATATTGGTTAGTATGGCATTCTTGCCGATCTCTCTTCGAAACCCGACTGCATCGCGAATGACGACCAGCATAAAGATGAACGCGATGGCAAAATAACCCGAATCAAAGCCGTAGATAAGTCCGGCCATTAAAGCGAGTGATGAAACTAAAGCGGTATGAGACGAGGGCATACCACCGTAGTCGTTAAACAGATGTTGCCAATTAAGGTTGTTGGGAACGCGGTCAGTAATGAGTTTGATGATCTGAGTGACAATTGCGACTAAAATCGGTATAATGATTAAGGAATACATAACTATATATTTTATGACTTATTTGCTCACTTTAATGGCCGGTGCAATTCAAGGATTAACTGAATTCTTACCCGTCTCGAGCTCGGCGCATTTATTATTATTTCACGAGTTTTTTAAATTTAATTTAGCGGATAATCTTTCGTTTGATGCGGCGCTACACTTTGGCACGCTGTTGGCTCTACTATTATTTTTTTATCGCGACATTATTGATTTGATCAAAGGATTTTTTGCTAGCTTTGTTAAGCGAGATTTGAAAAATGATTTACAGCAACGTTTGCCCTGGATGATTATTGTTGGTTCAATTCCAGCGGTGCTAGTGGGATTTTTCTTTAATGATTTAATTGATTTATATTTACATGAGGGGCCGAATGCGATTTTGATCACGGCTGTAATGTTACTTGCCGTTGCCGTCCTGTTTTTGGTGGTCGAGAAGTATGCCTTAAAAAATAAGGAATTATCTGCCTTCGGCTTCAAGCAGGCATTGTTATGCGGCATGGCTCAGGCGGTCGCTCTGATTCCCGGCACGTCGCGTTCTGGTATTACTATTATAGCATCTTTAGGATTGGGCCTCAAAAGGGAGGCAGCGGCGCGTTTCTCATTTCTGTTGTCGTTGCCAGTGGTCGCCGGTGCTTCTGCCAAAATGGCTTTAAAACTACTTAGCGGCGGTGAACTTGATTGGCGTCTATTGCTGGTTGGTATTGTCTCGGCTTTCGTCTTTGGTTACTTGGCGATTGATTTATTGTTAAAATATTTGAATCGTCACTCATTGAATATTTTTGCTTATTACCGAATTGCTTTAGCAATGGTGTTACTGGGCTGGTTGTATTGCCGCTAGTTGTTAATACTGAGCGATGGCCCCAGGCGAAAACAAATGGCAAACTCAGCAAGAATAATAACAATAAGCTTAAATCTAGATAATAATTAAGAGTCAAGATATTGGCTCTTATTTTATTGGGAGACGAACCGAAATAATTATCGGCAATAGCGTTGTATTCCCCGTTACCAGTCAGTTCATTGACGCCTAAAACACGAGAGCCGAACAGTTGGACGACGATATTGGTTTGCCGGCCTTGGAATTTTCCCTTGACGTAAGCAACACCGATTTCCTGAAATTCGCCTCGGTCCAAATTCTCTTTATGTTTTGGACTGGCCAGCCAGGCATCAAAAACCTCTTGCGGCGTGGCAAAGTCGATGGCTAGATTTTCTCCGATATAGAAATAATTGTAGTTAACTTCTTTGATCCAATCCGAGAACTTTTTACCTTGAGGCGAAGTGTGGGCAAAGTATTGCTCCGCGAGTAGGCTTTTAGCCTTATTGAGTGCCGCTTGGGTCAGGCGCGGGTTAATGGTCAGAGGAGTCAAATTGGTATTCTGACGGTAGAGATTGGTTAGTTTAATGATCTCTTGGGCCGCTTTGCCACCATCGATATTCTGGTCTTTTTCTGGCAATAATAAAACTGTGGCATTAGCAATACCTTTAAACGACAACAAGATTAGAGCCAGCAAGAGAATAAGTTGGGTGATTTTTTTGGCCATGTTGAAAATTGTTAATTATATTTTAACATATTTTAACGCCGATGGACATAACTATTTTAAATTGTTAAAATAGATTCACCCAGTTTAATAAATTTAGCAGGGTAAATTATGAAAAAAATATTTCTTATTATCATTTTAATAATATTAGCAGTGGTGGCCTGGTGCGGTTACGTTATTTATGTGCCGAACAATTTTACGACTATTGCGATTAACGTGGAATCTGGCGCTAATGTCAAAAAAATTGCTCAGGCTCTAAAGGCGAAGGGCATAATTAAAAGTGAATCCGCTTTTATTTGGTATTCGCGTTTAACCGGGGCTGACAGCAAGTTAGTAATTGGGATTCATCAATTAGAGTCGGGAGCAAGCAGTAAACAAATTATCAAACAATTAGAAACGAAGATTGCTTATCAAGAAAAATCAATTACGATTATTGAGGGTTGGAAATTATCTGATATCGCCGCTTATTTGGAAACTTCGGGCGTCGTGTCCAGTGCGGATTTTTTAGCAGCCGCTAAAATTGATAACTGGCGTGATCAGTACGATTTTTTGGCCGATAGAAAAATCACCAGCTTAGAAGGATTCATTTTCCCTGACACTTATCGTATTTATGATGATGCCACCGCTAAAGATGTTATTAAAAAGACTTTAGATAATTTTAATAATAAACTGACCAGTCAGTTGTTGAGTGACATCGATAAATCGGGACACAGTTTATTACAAATCGTTACCATGGCTTCAATTATTGAACGTGAAGCACTTTATGACGAGGATCGAGCGATGATTGCCGATATCTTTTGGAAACGAATTGAGGCGGGGATTGGCTTACAATCCGATGCCACCGTTAATTATGTTACTGGTAAAAAGACTTCACGCCCATCTTATGCTGACTTACAAGTTGATTCTCCGTATAATACTTATAAATATCGTGGCCTAACTCCAGGACCAATCAGTAACCCAGGCATGGCTTCGATTAAGGCGGCGATTTATCCGACTGATAATCCCTATTATTACTTCTTAACTGACGACACTGGTCGCGCTCATTTCGGCAAGACTTATGCTGATCATCAGGCAAACATTGTAAAATACCTAAAATAGTTACTTGGCCGCCAGCTTAAAAACTGGCGGTTTTTTGTGCGGCTATTTATGTTTTAAGCACATACATATGGCGGATTAGTTATTAATTAATAACATCTCATTTGGAGTCTTCCCGCCTAAGGCACAATGCTCCAAATTATTGTAATAAATATTCCAGACTTTAATAGATCTCCTTAATCCTAATATAGT
>CAISTG010000046.1 GCA_903888345.1 Candidatus Buchananbacteria bacterium
AACTATATTAGGATTAAGGAGATCTATTAAAGTCTGGAATATTTATTACAATAATTTGGAGCATTGTGCCTTAGGCGGGAAGACTCCAAATGAGATGTTATTAATTAATAACTAATCCGCCATATGTATGTGCTTAAAACACAGATAATCAAAGATCTTAAATATTGTAATCATACATTTTCGAACCCATAGGTAAAAATTAGCTAAATTGATGAAAATAACTATCAATAGACAACGTCAGAAATCTTGAATATTTAGCTACTATGTAGTAAACTATAATGGTAATTCGGGGTTGCGACTAGCATATTTACGCTAACCCTGGACGAGCAAAGCGAGATCACTCGAGCATCAAAGAAAGTAACGGGGTGGAGTATGTCGGTAGTACGCGCCCATGGGGTGGTTTAAAATCCGACTGAGGATTTTAAAAGGTTAGAAGTGAAGTGAGGTCAACAGACCGAAACTGAACGATCGGAAATATGCGACTAGCATATTTACGCTAACCCTGGACGAGCAAAGCGAGATCACTCGAGCATCAAAGAAAGTAACGGGGTGGAGTATGTCGGTAGTACGCGCCCATGGGGTGGGTGTAGACGGAGTTCAATTCTCCGCACCCCGACTTGTCAAGATAACATCTTGTTTCATAAACTCTCTGAAAGGGGAGTTTATTGTAAAATTAGACACTTTTCCATCCTTAATTGTGAAGTTCAAGCATATTTTTCTGAGTATGTAATCCAAGTCATCCATTCTCTTGATTTTTTTCATCAATTTAGGCAAATTATCAAAGAGTTCAATGTATTCTGAAAAAGTCATTATTGCCGTTTTATTCTTGTTTTTGATTGCCTTTAGCTCATCAATTTTATTGCCCAAATCATCAATCTCATTCTCGCAGGCCTTGAGGTCTCCCTTAAAATAGCCAGCGGTTTCTTTGTCCTCTTCATTAAGTATGAGGTTTTTTATTTGCTCAAATTTCTTTTCCTTTTGGAGTTTGCTTTGGCTAAATGACCGAAGTTCTTTGTCAATTTCTCTCTCCCGCTCACCGATGATTTTATTCATTTCCACAACATACTTATCATAAGTTGGTTTGGAGGCAAACTTATTTTTCTCTAAAAAATCATAAACAAAGTCGGTTATAATATGAGCTCTGTTTGACTTGCCACGCATTGCGCATTCTTGATTGTCGCAACGATAGTAATAATAGCTTGTCGTTTTACCACCTGATTTTTTATTTGTGATTCCTGAAGTCATACTCTCACCACATTCTCCGCAGAATACAATACCCCTGAGAAGGTTCGCTTTTATTGAGCCTTCCTTAAAATACTTACCCGATAATCGCAAGGCCTTTTTTAGGTCGGATAATTTATTGATTTTCAAAAATTCTTCAACTTCAATCATTGGGACAAAGTCATATAAATCACTGAGATAAACAGTATTCCCGCCATACTTTAGGATTCCCATATAAAAGGGGTCTCTGAGAATAACGGAGATTGTTTTTTGGGTAAATATGTGTGCCTGCCGTTTAGATTCGTCTAATAAGCGATGGGCTCTTGTGTAATTGTGCTCATTTAGGTAATCAGCCACTTCTTCCAATCTCGTGCCCTCCGCTCGCATTCTAAAAGCATTTTTGATAAGCTGGTAATTTTCACCATCAGGCCTGAGAAATTGATTGCGGTCTTTATAATAGCCGTGCTTTGCCTTATTTAGAAATTTGCCCTCTTCAATACTTCTTCTGATTCCTCTTTTTACATTATCGCTTAATTGGTCGGAATACTGTTTTGACAATACGAAGGCGATGCCTAAAAGCATTTTTCCCATCGTGTTATTTTCAAAAGTGAAGCTGACAAATTTTAGGTCTTTAATGATTTTCTTATCAAGCAGGTCAATCATCTCTCCTGCGTCTTTCATATTTCTGGCCAAGCGGTCGGGATGCCAAGCTATAATGCCGTCATATTTACCCTTGTTAAAATCCTCCAGCATCGCCCTGAATTTAGGCCTAATGTCTGGCTCTTTAGCCGATTCAGATTCCTGAATAACTTTAGCAACCGTTAATTTGTTATTATTTGCCAAATCTCGACATTCTAATGTTTGGTCTGAGAGGGAGCGCGCCTGCCTTTCCTCGCTCTCTGTTGATTTGCGGGCATAAATAACATAACGATAGCTGGTTATGTCGTTTTCCGTGATATTATCGCTTGCAAGACCTAATTTGAAGGCCTCAAATAGGTCTCTGGCGGTTGTTGTGTTGGTTTCGCTCATATGGTTGGCTTGCCTGTAATTTTATCAGTTTTAGGGGATATAAAAAAGAAGTTTATAATGGCATTATAAACTTCTCCTTCGTAAGTATTGGCTAAATAAGCTATTTAATTAACATTAACAATCCATTCAAGACAGGGCGCCCAAAAATAAGAATAAATGCCACTATTGCACCCCACATAAACATTTTTCTCGCTTTTTTGTAGTCCTCAATAGATTTTTTTACCAGCACATCCCTTAAATACAGGTATCCGATAAGGGCAAGGAATCCGCAATAAAATATCAGCATAATGACATTTGTCGCAATAAATCCCAATAATACTTCGGCATTGGTTGTAAATTGCGTGTTGTCCGCTGATTTAGAAAATGAGATAACTACAATAAACACGATAATAATCAGTAATAGCAGAAGTATTGGCGATAAAAAAAGCCAAAGGCTCTGTTTCTTCATCTTTTTTAATATCGCGGTCTTGTCTGATGGCAGTGATTCCATATGGTTGTATTATTATTTCTGCCTAAATTATAACATAATCATTTAATATCCTCAAACCACCCTTTTAATTCAAGTCAAATAATTATATAATTTAACTACACTAATACTTAATAAATATGGAATCAACAATTAAAAACGACAGCCTATTATTTGATTGCTTTTTGACCTATAAAAAGAGGCGGAATATAACGATATTTATATTATTTATAGTCATTATTATTTTCTTGCTTGTTTATCCTGGCGCTGTTGCTGATAAAATAAGATGGTGCATCTTACCTTATTTTAATAGCAATTATTCCTTCCACGGGGCGGGTTGCTATCGTGATGGCTTCGGACTGACTTTAATTTTAGGCTATCCAATACTGCTATTTTTTCTTATTGGCTCTTTATTTGTCAAAAATAATTCTGGCTCTAAAATTTACGAAAAGGGTGGAATTTATGTGTTATACGGAAAGGGCGAGAGCCATTATGAATGGTCGGATATTAAGGCTTATCAAATCCAATACCCTTATTATACGAGAAAAATAACTTTTTTATATCTTCTTACAAAGAAGCTAAAAAACGATGGCTCTGCCCCGACCGACTTCAAAACATACATAAATGTCAAGGATGTGAATGAGATTAAAAAACTATTTAGCGGTAAGGGAATAAAAGAAGGCATCACCTACTAAATCTAATTAAAATGACCCCAAATGACTGGGGTTATTTTAATTTAGGTTAAATAATGGTAAAAATTAGTTAAGTTAGCCAGCCCAAGTTTCGTTTATATTAAAGTCCATTTGTGCAAAATCGTTTTTTTCTCTGACAAAAGTCAATGGTATTTCCTCGCTTCTTAAGTTAGAGGTAAATTTGCTCAGTAAATCCAATAGTTTCTCGGTTGGCAGGGATTTCAGTTCTCTGGTGGATAGTTCGGTTTTAATGGCCTCAACCTGCTCGCCAAGCAATTCAATCCTTCTTTTCTTACAAATATAAAACCGTTCTTGAAGGTCGTCCATCTCAATCGCCTTCATATTGGCAATTTCGTTAGAAAATTCCTTGCTCCACTGAATCAGGGTTGGTTTGCTTACTCCCAAATCTTGGGAGATATTTTTATAACTCTTTCCAGTGGCTCTCAACTCAATAAATTTTTCTTTTGTTTCGTTATCTAACATATAAGGTCATTTATAATAACAACTTATATTAAGATAGTTCAATGAAAATCGCCCTAAAGATTATTTTCTCAGATTGTCGCCATTTATGCCTAAATTTACTACTTGGCCATCGCTGGTTGAAACTTGCTGGCCTTGATTGCCACTTTGCTGGCTATCGGCTGGCTGATTACTCGCGCTGGGTAATCTCTCGGCTACATCCGTGTGGCCGTCTTTAGTGGTTGGGGGATTAAATGGGGACATAATTGTTGTTTAGTGTTTAATTATGCTTGTATTTTAGGCCATTTACAGCACAAAGGCAAATTCGGCGGGCATAAATTCTTTGTGGTAAAAATCCCTAATTTCCCCGTTCCATTGGACTATTGATTCAAAGCTGTTTATTGTGATAGTATATAGTTCAAGTATAACTCCCTCATCCCGACACATCATAACCATAAAAATCTCACTCATCAAGTGAGATTTTTTTATTAAAAAACTCTGACCAAGATCAGAGTTAAAGTACAAAACTATTTCGGACAAGCTAGCTTGTCGAACCGCTCAAAAGGACAACCGCGATTAGCAGCATTCTCATGTAAAAGTAAACAACCTCGTCCATCGGTTCGTCCAGATTTAATATAGGCCATAAAAGCTGGGCAATTCAATAGTTTGCCCTCATCGGAAACAACTACCATATTAGGACCGCAATAAGAACATTCTTGCTGACTTATTTTTCCATCGGCGACTAACTGTGCTGCTTCTAGAATCTGTTTAGTGTTCATCGCAAAAACTCCTTTGGTTTGTGCTGTTTTTAAAGTTAAAAAAACTGACTCATTCACGAGCCAGTTTTGTTTAAGAAAAAATAAATCAATAACAAACTTAACTGGTCGCTGCGTCAGTAAAATAAAAATTTGAAAAGTAAGTAGTCAATAATATTTTCATAATCGAAGTATAGCAAAATATGATTATCTGTCAACCCCGGCTAATCTCTTTCGAGCTTCTTTAACTTTTCTTAGCGGCTCACCATTTAAAAGTGGCCCCGTTTCTCCCATGGAACCATAACGAATCCGAGCTAGATGTTCAGCGGCAACATCGGAAATGTGTTCTAAACCAGTCAAAACAAGTATAGCAGTGTGATTAGATAAATACATAGCTGCAGTATCAGACAGTGTTTTTAAACGACTAAGATGCAATTGTCCATTCTGCTGGCCCAAATATTTTGCCACCTCATCAGGTAAATCAACCAACCCATTAAGCTCCAAATAACCCTCATCTAATCTAGCTAAATGCTTTGCAACTTCCGGAGTAAGCGATTTGAGTCCATTGAGCGCAAGATCGCCGCCATGATTAGCCAAAAACATAGCTGCTTCGGCAGTTAACTCGGAAAGGCCATCAAGATTAAGATATCCATACTTGGCACGCCCCAATTCTACCTCACCTTTATGCCTAGACAATCTAAGAGCAATTTCTACCGGCAAATCATTAAGACCGCGTAAATCAAGGCTACCCTGATGTTTGGCTAACTCTTCAGCAACATCCTCAGAAATCGATTTTAATCCAGCAAAGCCAAGATACCCTTTATGCTTAGACAAATAACCGGCCGCAACAGAAGAAAGGGAGGTCAAACTATTAAATTGAAGATTAAATTCATACCTTAAATATTCGTTCCCAACCAAGGTCTTAGCAATTTCATCGGGGAGATCTGTAAGTTCCTTAACATTAATTGGATTACCCTGCCTAATTTCATTAAAAATTTCTTCATTTCTTCTTGCTTCAGTTTCCTCTTTTTCCTTTTGTATCTTCGCTTCAGTTTTATTCTTATCGTTAATCAACACATCTTCTCGATGTTGGATTTTGGCACGCTGATATATAACCGTATTTTGTTCTAGTTCTAATTGCTCTTTAGCTAATTCTTTTCCGGCTGTACCCAAGGATCGCTTCCTATTTAGTGACTCGACTAGTTCCTCTCTGTATGTTTGGGGCTGTTCGAACTTTTTCATATTTTTTGTATATTTTATCAATCTACTTCATTATACTAAAAATTAACAAAAAAACAAAACACCCGCCTTATGACGGGTGTTAAAAGTGTCGGGGTGACAGGACTTGAACCTGCGACTTCCTGCTCCCAAAGCAGGCGCTCTAGCCAACTGAGCTACACCCCGTAATTTATATTCTTTTTAGACACTCTATCCAACCAATTAAGATAAAAAACTTTTCGACGCTATTTACTCTTACATGAATGGTCCCATTAGGTAAACTATTTTTATCCCTTATCCCTTTACTTGATTTACTAACTCCTGAATAAGCTTTAATAAATCTGTTTTTATCCAGTTTAGTAATTTTAGACCAAAATTCGATCGCTTTATCAATGTCTTGATTAGGCGCAATAATTAATTGAATTGATATATCCTGATCAACTACATTCAAATACTTTTTCAAAAATTTAATAAATACTTTTATTATATCTGGATCAGAATTTGCTAAATCGATGGCCTTCCATGCGCTCCCATGGGCCCCCTTTTTATAGCCTTCACCCCAATACAGAGAAACTCCAGTAACAAATAAAATTTCAGTCTTAAATTTTAAAAAGTCTATTTTAGCTGCTTCAATAATTTTATTATGTCGATCTTTAGCTATTTGGGTCTGCGCCTTGTTTCTCTTAATCAGCGCTTTAATACTAGTGCCATTAACTCTTTCGTTAATTTTTTCTTGTGCTATTCTTGATAACACAATATCCTTTAGCCAAAAACTCAAAGTACTTTTTGGTACTCCAAATTTTTTACTAATTTGTAAATAACTTAAACCAGACTTTCTGGCAATAACAATCTTTTTTTTGTCTTGTCTCATAAAAATTGAACCCATGGTAACTATACAACTATTATACCATAGGTTCAATTATATTTACAATACAGAGTGCCGAGGGCGAGAATCGGACTCGCGACACATAGATTTTCCTTTAGTACCCTAAATTTCTCTAGGAATTGGACTATTTCATTACCATGATTGCTGGATTCCTGATCAAGCCAGGAATGACGAACAATTTTAGGTATCGGGCGCTAACGTGAGATTATTGTTGGGACTCACTCACTAGTCTCTACACCTTTTCCGGAAACTAAACCCGCCGGAACTTGGCTCGAGATTGCCATAATCAATAAATTGATTTTAGGTTTCCTCGAGTTCACCCGATTTTCATTTCTGTCTTTCAACAGAACGGACCGAAAATTCAGTCTACTGCTCTACCACTGAGCTACCTCGGCACTCTGTATTTTAAATTTTAATTTACTTTTCGGACAATGTGCGCATACCAAGATTCGAACTTGGGACCTCGTCATTATCAGTGACGCGCTCTAACCAACTGAGCTATATGCGCATATATTCAATTTTAGCAAAACTAACAAAAATTTTCAATAAAAAAATCCCGGATACCCGCCCGACGGCGGAGCGGGATTTTTTGAAGTCAATTGACAACTAAATAGCAGTAAAAAGTATTATTCCAAACTAACTTCTCTGACGAATCAGAGAGCGACCATAAGAAAAATTTCGTGAGAAATATTCTTAATATCTCCTTAGAAAGGAGGTGATCCATCCACAGCTTCCGCTACGGATGCCTTGTTACGACTTCACCCCTGTCATTGGTCCTACCTTCGTCCGCGTCTAGCGCAGCCTTCGGGTATTACCAACTCCCTTGGTGTGACGGGCGGTGTGTACAAGGCCCGAGAACGTATTCACCGTGACATGCTGATTCACGGTTACTAGTGATTCCAGCTTCATGAGGTCGAATTTCAGACCTCAATCCGAACTGAGATTGGTTTTAGGGATTAGCTCCGCGTTACCGCTTAGCAACCTTCTGTACCAACCATTGTAGCACGTGTGTGGCCCAAGGCGTAAGGGCCATGCTGATTTGACGTCATCCCCACCTTCCTCCCAGTTGAGCTGGGCAGTCTCTTGTGAATAATATAACACAAGATGAGGGTTGCGCTCGTTAAAGGACTTAACCCGACATCTCACGACACGAGCTGACGACA
>CAISTG010000047.1 GCA_903888345.1 Candidatus Buchananbacteria bacterium
AAAAATCAACCAGAGGAGCAATAGTCATGTCAGACACCGATAAAGTAACCGCCGAAACACCCACAACCGTCATCAAGACGACGAATGTCGAACTTAAGGAAGTCCTCGAGCAAGCCGTGACCGAAATTAGAGAAGATATGCACACAGCACTGACCGAATCAGCTAACCAGGCGGCGGAAATACTCCATCAAGCGGTGGAAGTTATGCAACAAGCGGCCCAGGCGGGCGAAGCACCACCCGACCGCGCTAGCGAAAAAAATGATCAGGAGCTGCCAAATCTGACAGCTACATCTGAGACGACGCCGATAGAGCTGCCCGAGCCAGTCAAAGAAGCTATTGCTGACCAAGCACAAGCTGAGGTCGCCAGAGCGACTGAAGTTGCCATGGCGGGTTTAAGCCAAGCAATTGAAGACGCCAGAATTGGAGCAGCGACAATTCCGGCACCACTAACGCCGGCCGAAGATGTTGCCAAGATTGAAGCGACACATCAGCCGCTTAACAACACCATTAGTTTGGTCAAAACGCAATCAATGGTTACTTACGCCATTCTCTTTTTGATTATTATCGGCTTATCAGCCTACATTGTGTTTGATAAGATCAATCAACGACAAGATCAATTGGCTGCAGTCACTCCGCTGTCGGCACCAGCGCCGTTTTCTCTCGACAGCATTCTCTACCCGCAATCGGGCAATCAAGACGCTATTTCTGACATCAATGAACAAATCATTAAAGCCCAGAAAGAAAGTTTGGAATTGAAACCGTTTAGTGACACCAATCTCAAGGCGAGTATCGCTAAGACGATCAGAGAAAGTAACAAAATCTCTGAGTTGATTCAATCGCATGTCGTAGCTATTAAGCGCAGCGAAAAGATTTCTGATCGCAATGCGATTGCTAAAGCCTTTTTGGCTGACGATATTGTTCCTGTCGTTTTGGCTGAATTACCGGTGGAAATTCAAAACGTTCCCCGCGCTGAAGAGTTCATCAAGGACACGCTCAAAGATATTTCCGAGTGCGTCAAACTTCTCTACAACGACAAAGAATTCCGCCGTTAATCTCGTACTTTTAACCGTCAGCCATAAGCCGACGGTTTTTAATTACTTGAAATACCGGCATAAATAATCTATAATAATAAGCATGACTATTATTACCTCACTACTTGCCTTCTTGGGCACCCTAGCAATAAATATCACTCTGATTCTCGGCTATCCGGGCATTGCTTTTTTAATGGCCTTAGAAAGTACCGCGGTACCACTACCATCAGAACTAATTTTGCCATTTGCTGGCTATCTCTCGGCGATTGATCGTCTGGATGTTTGGGCGATTCTATTATTTGCTACTGCAGGAACCCTAGTCGGTTCGCTGGCTTCATACGCCATGGGCTACTATGGTGGGAAGCCGCTAATTCTAAAATTCGGACGCTACATCTTTTTAGATGAAAACGATCTGCTGCGTACCGAAAACTGGTTTCGTCGCCAAGGCGATGCTACCATTTTTATTGCCCGTTTCATTCCAGTTGTTCGCCATTTAATTTCTATCCCCGCTGGCATTGCTAAAATGAACTTAAAAAAATTCTGTTTTTATACTCTACTCGGCGGCTTGTTTTGGAACAGTATCTTAGTTTACCTTGGTTATCTTTTCGGTCAAAACTGGCGCTTGATACGTCATTATACCGAACCATTTTCGATAGTAATTGCCGGACTAATCTTGCTGGCAGCCATCATATTTATTGTTAGACATCTAAAAAACAAAAAGTAGTCAATATAAAAAACGGAGTTAGGCTCCGTTTTTAAAATGTTCATCAATCAATATCAGTGACTGGCAATCTTTCTAGATACCAATCTTCTGCCAACATATCATTGGCGTCACAAAATAATGTACCTAAACTTAGCTCAATATATTCTTCGCTCTCCCTCTCCATAAAGAGAGAACCATCGTTATCTACCACAACAGAACACATGCAGTAAAATTGATCGTTTATTGTATTACGCCAACCAGCGCGACAGGCTCGTCTACCCTTAACAATTTCAGCCAAAGGAAACTTACCGCAAAAATCCCAAATTGCTTTTTCATCACCAATCCCATCAACCTCCACTAACGGATAACCATCTTCGCTTTGATCGCTCATTAATCTCTCCAAGTTGGTTGATCTAATTTAAAGTACGAAAGTTATTTTTGTCCGAGCAATTTCAACGCTTCTTTTATTTTATCACCGGCATCAGTTGCCTTAACTTGACTCAAGGCATCACGAGCATCAACGGCAGAATATCCCAACGATATTAAAGCTTCTAAAGCATCGCCAAATCCGCGATCCCAAGCTGAATTGTCACTAGTGTAACCACCAGCCAATTTATCTTTTAAACCAATAACAATTTTTTCAGCGGTTTTCGGACCAATGCCGGAAACTTTAGAGAGTACCTGAAAATTACCAGTTTCTACCGCTTGCACTAAATCATTTATTTTTGCTTTGCGTAATATATCCATGGCACTGCGTGGACCAATGCCAGAAATCGTCAATAATAATTCAAAAAAATCTAGCTCCTCCCTAGTGGCAAAACCATACAAGTCTAAGACCGTTTCGGCAACTTGTGTATAGATATGAACTGTCAAATTTTGTCCCAGCGTTAAGCCATTTAAAATCCGATCCAAGATAAACACTTTATAGCCAACTCCACCAGCTTCAATAACAACAAAATTATCCTTCTTTAAAAAGGCGCTTTGATGAATTAATTTTCCGGATAAATAGGCAATCATACGCTTAGTTAATAAGTTTATTTTGTTTTTGTTTTTGTTCCCGCCTTGCGACCATTTGAAAATATTGTGCTGATTTTATGCGGGAACGACTCAAAAATTATCGCAAGCAACAGCGTCAGATAATTTTTAGGAGTGAAGCATAAAATTCAGCCATGATTTTCAACCGGTCGCGACTTTTTGGTTACTTTTTCTAGAAAAAGTGACAGAAATTAATTCGTAACACTGGATTCCCGACTACGCGGGAATGACAGCGATGACTTATTTAATCTTTTTTCTTAATAACCCAAACTCAGCTTTAACGCCTTTGGGCGCCGCAATGAAATAAGTATTATTAGTGCCGCCATGTACTTCGGTTAAGGCCACTTGTTTATTATCGTAAATCTGAACTGACTTTATTTTATAACAACCCGTCGGAGTAAGCAACTCTAATTCCTCGCCACTCTTGATGGAATTATGAATAGCTATTTCTAGTATTTTAGCACCACTAACCACCTCGCCCACCACCTGCCATTCACTCTTAGCTTTGGAAGTCGCAAAATTTTGCCGATCGACTCCCGCAACCGGAACAATAAATCCGGTAGTATAACCACGGTTGTCAATCTTATTCAATTCGCTTTTGGCTTCCACTAAAACTTTTTTATTTTTCAAATTATCTAAGGCTAAGCGATAAGCGCGAACGACGGTCGAAACATAATAGGTGCTTTTAGTGCGCCCTTCAATTTTAAATGACAATACGCCAGCCTTAATTAAATCATTAAGGTAATCAAATAAACATAAATCTTGAGAATTCAAAACATAGGTACCGCCGCCATCTTCTTGTAAAGGCATCATCATGCCCGGACGTAACGGTTCTTCGATGTATAGGTTATACTCCCAACGGCAAGGTTGAGTGCAGGAACCCTCGTTGGCGCTGCGCCCATTAAGCCAGGAAGACAAGTAACAACGACCAGAATAGCTCATACACATCGCTCCATGGACAAACACCTCTAATTCCATCTTTGGTACTGCTCGATGAATTCTCTTGATATCTTCCAGACTAGCCTCGCGTCCTAGAATGATACGTTTGACTCCGTTCTTTTGCCAGAATTTAACGGCTTCTGAATTTAGGGTGTTGGCTTGAGTTGAAAGATGAATAGGAGTTTTCGGCAAATATTTTTTTACCAATAACAATACACCTGGATCCGACAAAATTATTGCGTCCGGTTTACAAGCAGCTAACTCCTTCAAAAACTTCGGCAGGGATTTGACATGGTCTTCATGCGCAAAAATATTAACAGTCACATAAACTTGTTTCTTCAACTTATGTGCATAAGTAATGCCCTCTTTAAGGGTAGAAAAATCAAAACCGGTTTTAGCGCGCAACGAAAAAGCGGGCAAACCCAAATAGACCGCATCAGCGCCGAAAGCCAAAGCGTATTTTAATTTATTCAAATCACCGGCCGGAGCCAGGAGTTCTAGTTTTTTGGTCACTTTACAAATAGTTAATTCTAATATAATATCTTTCTACTGGTAATCATACCAAATTAGCACTTTAAACAACAGGAGAGCTTTACCATGTACGAGAATGCGAAACATCCGACTGCCAAGAAAGTTAAAGAATTTTGCGAGAATGCGGTTATAGGAGTCTGCAATTATTTGCGCCTCACTTCAACCGGAGCCAAAGTGTGTATCCGCGATACCGTAGACGATACTGGACCAAAGGTTCCGCATAATTGTCATCAAGCTTCCAATAATGGACCACCCTGTCATCATTCGGCACGACCAGTAAAAGACCAGCCGGGCAAATTGCAATGTCGCAGCTGCGAGCAAATCAGGAAATGCGATCACTCACTAATCGGCACTAACCGTGAACAACTTGATTACTGTCTGCTCTGTGGCTTAGTACTTAACACCGGCAAGCAAGAGGAAAATACACCATGAGTGAAATCACTACTGAGTGTCAGCATGAAATGGAAAAAATCGGCGACCCAGTATTTGAATGCTCTAAATGTCACCACCTAGAAATCGGCTGTTCGCATGGACAGACTGCTAGTGTCAAAACAATCAATGGCGCTACCACTAAACTGTCTGTCGTCTGTCAGATCTGCGGCGTAACTCTTGGTACCATTCAACATACTGATACAACGCCTCAAACCACCGTCTGCCAACATGAATTCGTCGGCGTAGATCCTGACAACATGGCTAATGGCAAAATCAAATGCACGAAATGCGGGCTCATCACTGACTGCGAACATCGCTACGGCGAATACATGGGACGCAGCGGCTGTTGTTTCTGCTGTCTCTGTGGCCACTTTACCGGACTCGCTCATTGATCATTTTAACTCTTACCATCCTCCCGGGGATGGTTTTTTATGTCCGTTTAATTCTAATCAAGCCAGAAAATGGAGCCACCTCGACGCCTCGCTTTTCTATTTCATCTAATAGTAAATTGACTCCCAATGAATCAGAAGACATATGCCCGGCAATTACAACATTAACGTGGTGCTTCGAAGCTTCTTTCTTGTGGTCCTCACTCATATGCATACCAACAATTGTCCCAATTCCTGCTTGGGCCATCTTCTCATAAATTTCTTTCGAGTTTGAAGTACCGCCAGTTATTTCGGTTAAAGCAATCTTGCCTGTATAATTATCCTCACTGCCAGCAAATATTTTCGGTCCTGATTTTCTCTTGATTGCTTCCTTATATTCAGTAATCTCTTTTAAGACCTTCATTAAATCACCGACAGTTTCAATCTCACGATTACGCAAATAATCTTCTAAATATTTTGCCGCTAAATTATCACATGGTGTATGTAGGCAAATGAAATTTATATCCAAGAGCCGAGCAGCATCGACAGAGCGATGGTGATTGGCAGGAGAAACTCCGCGCGCCACTTCTGAAATTCTCTCTTTAGTTATCGCTTGAGCGATATTAATCGGCACACCGTATTGCGCTAACACTTCCGCCTGCAGATGCATCACTTCCCCGAGGTCCGCTAAAGCCTCCCCTTCTGGATGATGGGCAATCACCGTGTCATAACCTAGTTGTTTCGCTAGAATTAATTCTTGCGGATCAACATCGATGCCGACTAAAACCTTTTTAACTTCTCGCCCATTATCAAACAAAATACGCGAATCAGAATATGGATTCGTTAATTTTTCTTTATCAAACTCCTCTTTCTTAAGTGCTGCTAAATCATCGAAAGTCTTCTTGATTTTCGCTAGTTGTTTACGCACCTTCTCTTCACCCCGCAAATCAGCACGAATTCCCATTTCAATGGCTAAATTATAGATATCTTTCAAATACATAGGTTGATTTTTAAATAGATTATTATAGTAATCTACAGCATTTTCGGCATTTAGTCAATAAAAAATCCCCGCCTTCAGGGCGAGGATTTATGACCATAATATTTTACTTTCTAAACATTTCGGGTAGATTTTTTAAGCCTTGGCCGATACGCTCAATTTTGCTAGCCTCATCACCACTATCGAGCCGTTCAAATAAAGCTACCCAGCCAGCCCACTGAAAAACGGAAACAGTTGCGGTAATAAAGAAAACACCCACTAAGGCAATAATGGCCGCTAAAATCGACAAGATAACCTTAATAGCAATATTTACCGTCAACAAGTAAAAAGGGATAATAATAATCGGAATACCAGCGCATAAAGTAATAATCAGTAACGATAGCGCCGAGGCTACTAGATAAATTCCCAACATAATTAGAGACATCTCAAGTGACACTAACCAATTAGCCACAAATAGTTCCCAAGCAGACTTAAAAGAAGCTACAAAGCCCTCCTTGCGTAATAACAAATAAAATACTTGATATTTCAGAACAAATGAAACAACTAAAACAAAAAATATAAAGAAAATAAATGAAATGACATATATGGCGCTACCCCATAATCCCAAACTCGAAGTCAGCCACAACTCCCAACCCAAAATTAGAAATAAAGCGAATAAAACAATCTTTAAAATAATTACCACACCCAAAACCGAGAAAAAATTCTGATTGGCAAAAGTGAAACCCTCAGCTAGAGAAACTTTGCGATTTTTATTGGCCTGAGCAACGCCTCTAACTAACGCGACTTGAGAGGAAACAGCCAACCAAATGAAAAACAAAATTAATAAGAGAATAAATAATAAGATAAAGATTGCCATTAAAACACTATCGGGCGCCTTAACAATTAATTGTGATAAATTCTGCCAAAAATCACCGGTCGCTAATTTGGCTCCCTCAGTCCAGCCAGTTTGCAAACCATTAATAATGTTATTAAAAATGGTGTCTTGGTTTGCGCCATAAAAGGCACGAGAAATCATTTCGTATTCGCCACCAGCCGAAACTAGTGCCGCAAATAAGCCAAACAGCCACAGTGATTTAAATTTTTTTACAATCTCCCACGCTCTTTTTAAGACTGGTCGATAAAGATACGTCGTTGTTTGCATCGGCATATGATAATAGATTAAGAATATAGATTCTTCTGTCTATATTATAACACAACTACTTCACCCTGTTAAATAGAGTCGGAAATATTATTAAATAAATATTTTTGTAGCGCTTAATAAATACTTTAAACTAACTTCCTATGTGCGCTTATACAAATGGTAAAACAAAAAAACCGTCCAGGTGTGACCCGAACGGTTTTGCGATTAAGGTTATAATCTTAAACAAATAAATTTTTGAAATCTTCAGCCTCAATCGTTTCCTTTTCAATTAAAGTATTAGCGATCTTATCTAAATATTCACGATTATCTTTAATAACTTTTAACGCCAATTTAGCTGCTTCTTCTAATAATCTAGTAATTTCTTGGTCAATCATTTCTGCAGTTTTATCAGAATAATCACGTTCTTCGCGACCCTCGCCACCCAAGAAAACCATCTGCTCCTTCTTACCGAGTGTACGCAAGCCCAATTTCTCGCTCATGCCATAATCAGTAATCAACTTGCGAGCTAAACGCGTGGCTTGGCGTAAATCACTGGAATCGCCAGTCGTTACTTCATTAAAAATTTCTTCTTCCGCAATGCGGCCACCAAGCATCACTGCTAATTCTTCTAAGAATTCCGATTTGGTATGTAATTTCTTATCTTCAGATGGTAATTTCAAAGTGTAACCAGCGGCTGAACCACGTGCAATAATCGAAACCTTTCTGACGGGGTCAGAATTTGGTAGCATGTGTGTTATTAAGGCATGACCCGCTTCATGATAGGCGGTAATTTTCTTTTCTTGTTCGCTTAAGATATGGCTCTTGCGTTCCGGCCCGAGCATTACTTTATCAATACTCAACAGAACATCATCCATTAAAACCTTCTTACGATCTTCTCTGGCGGCGCGAATCGCAGCCTCATTTAATAAGTTCATAATATCAGCACCAGAAAATCCCGGGGTGCGCTCGGCCACATTTCTTAAATTAACGTCTTCGGCTAACGGTTTTTTATTAGCATGAACCTTAAGAATATCTTCGCGATCATTAATGTCTGGTAAATCTAAAGTCACTTGGCGATCAAAACGTCCCGGGCGCAATAAGGCGGTATCAAGAACATCGGGACGATTGGTGGCGGCCATGACAATCACGTTGTCGTTTGGCTCAAAACCATCCATTTCAACTAAAATTTGATTAAGAGTTTGTTCACGTTCATCGTGACTGCCACCCATACCAGAACCACGTTGGCGACCGACGGCATCAATTTCATCGATAAAAATTATACAGGGCGCTTGCTTCTTAGCTTTCTTAAATAAATCACGAACACGGGAAGCACCAACACCGACAAACATTTCGACAAATTCAGAACCAGAAATCGAGAAGAAGGGTACGCCCGCTTCGCCAGCTACCGCTTTGGCCAACAACGTCTTACCAGTACCCGGAGCACCCAACAATAAAACGCCGCGCGGAATAGTCGCACCCATATTCAAAAACTTTTTAGGATGCTTTAAGAAATCAACAATCTCCAATAATTCTTGTTTGGCTTCTTTAACGCCAGCGACATTCTTAAAAGAGATTTGTGCCACCTTTGGGTCGGGAGTAAATTGACGAGCGCCGGACTGTCCAAACGACATCGCTTTGTTATTGGCGCCAGCGGCAGAACGTAACATAAACCACAAGAAACCCAAGATAATTAAACCTGATAACGCCACCGGCAACAGAGTAATCGCCCAAAACTTCCAACCCTCTTCATTTTTAATGGTCACCGCAACTTTCTTCATGGCCTCGGGAGTTACCTGATAATTACTCAGCAATGATGATAAAGATTCCTGTGCTTCTTTTTGTAGGGTTTGCTTTTTATTATCAGTCAAAGTCACTACTAATTCATTATCAGAAACATCAATCGCCTTTACTTGAGAGGCTTCAATTTCAGTTACTAAAGTCGTGACATTGATTTTAGCCGGCTGATCCTTATTAACCGAAAAAAAACTAAAGGCGATCAGAATTACCGCGAAAATCGCCACGTAAATTATGACATTTTTGTAAATATTTTTCATAAAGAAATTAAGTATGTTATACTAATTATTAGTAATAATCATAGCATAATATGACCACCAAGTCAAACCTAAAACTAGAGACTTTTAAGCACCCCTTGGATCGATTTTGGCAACTGACATTAATTAAAATTACCCCCAGAATTGTTACTCCTAATCTAATCTCTTTACTCCGAATTGCTTTAATTCCTGTCTTACTGGGTTTAATGTATTGGGAGTCTTATTTTACTGGTCTGCTGCTATTTATTTTCATCGCTCTAACCGACTCGTTTGATGGCGCTCTAGCCCGCTACCGCCAGCAAATTACTGACCTCGGACTAATTTTGGATCCCCTTGCCGATAAATTACTAATTATCGCAACTTTGATATTTTTTATTAGTCACTACCCCTTTCCAGAATTAATTTTCTATCTGATGGTATTTGAATTAATAGTTTTGCTGCTCGGTTATATTAAAATCTCCATCTTCAAGCAGACTGCCTGGCCCTCCAATCTTTGGGGTAAAATAAAAATGGTTTGCCAGTCACTGGCAGTATTAGCAATCTTCGGGTGGCTAATTATTCCGACAACTTTCCTCTTATATTTATCCGCCTATCTATTACTGGCAGCATTATTATTCTTAATTTTGAGCGCTTTAGTATCAAGAAAAAGCTAAATTAAGATATTTTTTTTCATTCCCCTTTACAAAATTGACAAAGTAGTGTATAATCAAAAGTAATCCGTTTCGTCCCTGCCAATGGTTGGCGTTGGTCTGCTGGCTGTCCGGTAAGGAGAAAGGGAGCTCATTCATAACCTAGGTAACGAGATGAATATAACAACTTTACGCCGCGACTATAAAAAGCGCCAGGCGTGGGGTTTGCTAGCCTCTATCGATTTGGCTGGCTGCGACCACGAGATGATTCAATCGCCAAAAGCGATCAAGCAATTCATTAAAGAATTAATCGTTTTGCTTAAAATGCAAGCACATGGACCGACACGAGTTGAAAAATTCGCTGAAGACTCTCTAGAGGGTTATTCCGCTTTTCAATTCATTGAGACCTCATCAATTGTGATTCACTTTGATGACAAAGCCGGTGACCGTGCATTTATCGACATTTTCAGCTGTTGCTTCTTTAATCCAGAAGCCGCCGAAAAATTCGCCAAGAAATATTTCAAAGCGAAATCATCGAGAAATAAAATTCTTTTACGCTACTAAACTAGTAGGAAAGATGCTCTCGTTCTTAATTTAACCGGGTTCGTTTAAATTTTAACAACATTCACTGATCAATTTTACTTTTTTACATAAACAAAAACCTTCCTCTTTTACGAGGAAGGTTTTTTGATTGTCTTAATATGTTTTTAGACTTTTTTATGCCAAACATTACCCCCATAACTATGTTTTTTATTTAAATCTGAGCCAGTACCCAAATCATCATAAATCTTAATTTCCGGATCACCGCCGCCGTCATCAAGGGCCCGCAAGCGAGTCATTTCAATCTGACTATTACTATAGCTAGTTGGTAAATTTGATCCGACCGCGCCACCACCATACTGGCTAGCAATGGCCATAGTATTAATCGGCAAGCCTTTAATAACTTTTTCGGCACCTGCCATTATTGCCTCCACTTGTTCTTTGTTCTCCCCGCCCGGCGCATAATAGATACCATTAAACATCGCCGCTAACTTACCTTCGTCATCAATACCGAAGCTACCGAAGATAAAGCCGAGATTTTCGCTTACTTGTTCTTCGCCATTAGCCGGTTCGCCCTGATCTTCTTCCATTGACAAGACAAACGACAAGGGATCTTTATTGATTGACGCCACCCAATATTTGTTAGGCGTATCATGTTGGACTTTCATCTCATAATTAGAAGAAGAAAAACAACAAATCTTGCTATCAGCAAACCGCACCATATTCAGCAAACGATCAGATTTATCTAGCCAAGTCAAAGAAATATTCGATCGCTTAGTCTTCTCTCGCTTGCCTCGGTCATACAGTTTACTGTCAGCAATCATCTGAAATGGCCCTTGCAGATGGCTTTCCATTTCTCGTAGCAAGTTAATATCACTTTCCCGCAATCTTTCCTCGCCTACCGTTTGCATCACTAAATAGGTAAAGATGGCGCTAGGAGATTTTTCGGTTAACGCTGTAATTTCCTGAGCCAGATTATCGATCTCAGTTTTCTTCTCGGCATCCGACAAATGATTGAAACGATCATCAGCCTTTACTTCGGCCAATAATAACCGTCGTTGTTCCAACCCTTGCAAATCAGTGTCAATCTCCTCAATCTTTTTTTGCAACTCGTCCTTTTTTGTCTCATCAGTCTGCTTTTCTAGTCCAGCCATTAACCCCTGACGCGCTTTTTTCTTGGCACGGATTTCAGTGCCAGCGTCACGCAATTGCTTATTTTCACTTTTTAATAATACCAACAAATCTTTCTTGATTCTTTTTAGATCAATGCGTTTGCTATCTAATTTTGGCAAAATATCTTCGCCATGGACCGGAACGCTCGCTTCATTAAAAACATTGTCTAAAGTTAACTCCATCACCATTTTTTCACCGAATTGTTGCCAAGCTGGCGTTAAGGTTTCTTGAACCTGCTGACGTAAATCGGGATATTCCCGATCTAACTGACCAATCAATTCCAAACGCTCCGCAAAAGTCTGAGCGGAAGCAAAGATAGTTTCATTAGTACCGCGAGCTAAAGCCAACTCCCGATATAGGGGGAACAATAATAACACCGCCAATTGTTCCTTACCCATAATTCGACTCAATTCCGCGTTAGCGTTTTTAATCGCCGCATTCTCACTGGCCTCAAACGACACGCTTTGCCTTGCTTGACCTTCATTTTCTAAGGGGTAATGCCCGCCACGTAAACGGCCAATTATCTTATCCGCTTCGCTGCCGGAAACACCAGACTTAATGAGCGTCTCTTGAAATTGCTTCATCGGCCGTTCATGCACCCGCAAATCAGCAATAAGCCCCAACATCTCTTTAAATTTCTTAAAATCATAATTATTAATCAGATTGAAACGATCATGCCCACCATTAAGCAAGAAATAAATCATCGCTTTATTTTCATCACCATTTAAGGTTTCCACCAAATCAGAACTCTCGGTTAATTGCTCAAACTGCTCTTGGCTAGATTTTATTCTGGCAGTCCTTTCCGGCAGTGAGAGTGTCTGGCGTCCGTTTTGCCAATTTTTGTCAGCTGCCACAAACTCCAAGATCTCGGCGGTCGGCATGACGCCTAATTCGCTAATAATACTCTTGGCCACTTCAATCGGCGCGATCTTCTCAGCCTCGCCTTTGATTTTCTTTTTTGTTTCCGTGTACCAAGCCTCCGAATCTTGCGGCAAATAATTTCTCTCGACTAATTTTTTCAGTAGATATTCAGACATTCTAGTCGGCACTTGATCGTCGCCAGCGAATTTCATAATTAAATCATTGGCGCGAAAATCATCAAAATTATCTAAGATAACTTTCATGATGCGGGGTAGATAATCTACTTTACTTTCAACTTTCTTACCAGACTTCCGATCCTGTAACTCATCACGCAACAAATCCAAAAGCAACGGACGAACATCATCACCCATCTCTCCTAGTGCCTCGCCGACTAGCGCCACCTCCATTGAGGTATTTTCTTTTTCTGAAGAGAACGCCGCTTGTAATTCTCGAAATAATCGCTTACGCACTTCCAGCCGTTGATTATATTCTCCAGTTTTTTCTTCCACTAATGACTGATGCAAGGATCGGCTAACTTCTATATCCATAAATTTACCGACGCGTTCGCGATATTGGGCGGGCAGATAGCTAAGGAATTCTTCGCGTTCATTTTCAGTTAATACTAAAGCCACAGAAGCTAGCAAATCTTTATCAGTCAAAACATTTTCCGCCATCACTTTAAGCGATGGCAATTCTTTACCGGCCACCTCTCTCTGAGCAATACCCATAATTATGGCATCGGGCAACAGGTCGGCGGGCTTAGCGATTAATTCTTTGTCTCGCGTTTCCTTTACTTCTTTGGCTAAACGTAAATAATCGCCGTAATCAGCGCCAGAAATTTGGCCCGCCTCAGCCAGGGTCGCATAAGACAATTGGGCAAACCCGGGAGCGCTATTGATTATTATTTCCGCCTTAAAAGCTATTGTTTGCCTATTTGTTAAAATCTTCTCGGCCGCCAATTTATCCAGTTGCGTCTCGCCAGAGGCTTCACGTTTGACTTGATCGAGTGAGTCCTCAAATCGTTGACCGTAATTATCAGTGCTTTGTGGTTTCTTTTCTGGTGTCGCCAAATTCAGAGCATTAACTTTGAATTCCTGACTCAGACGGCGCAAATCAGCACGAGCGACAATCGCTTGTCGTTGTTCGCTATCTAGTGGCGTAGTAATTTCTTGCTGATTCTCCGCCCCACCGATTTCGATATTTTTACTGCGCATATTAAATCTCACTTAATAATTCTAAAAAAATAATTAATTCAAGGTCTAAAACCTCGCCGCAGGACGGCACCCACAGTAGTCACGCCGAGAGTCAAGAACGTCCCCGCGGACGCCCGGCCGACGATCGTAACGGCCCCAACCGAGGAACGGAACAAGGCCAAACACATAACTACCAACGCAGAAATTGATCTTGCCAGAACCTTCCCAGTCATTGATGGCAGTTTGTCGTTGTAAGAGAGCAGCGATAGCTTCATAGGCGGCTCCTTCTGGCGTCTGACCGTTTTCGCCTCGGTATTCTTGGTATTGTTGATCTGACGGATCGGCCGCGAAGAACTTGAGGTAGTCTTTGGGCGATTTGTTAGCTTCGAGTTGTTTTCGACCAGCAATGGTTTTTCCTTTACCTTCAGCGGGAATATCAAGGTTAGCTTCAATTAGTGAGAGTTCCCAGGCATTGTCGGGATTAGCTAACAGTTCGTTCTTAAACTTACCACCTCGTTCGGCTTTGGTCTTACCGTCATAATTAGTGACGCCATACTCGATTTGTTTGTCTTTGGAATCGGGATTGTCGCCTTGGACTAGCTGGTCCCAAACATAGAGAGGCGCGTCAGTGTTTAGTTCTAGCTTGGTACCATTAGTGGATTTGATGCCTGTTTCTTTATTAACTTTGAGCAATACTTCGCGCAGGCGATTAAACAAAACAGAAAGAGGCAGGGCGAAAGGCACCAATTGGAGTTGAGTGAAGCCTTGGTCGATTTTCTTTTCTAATCTGGCTCGTTTTTCGGGATTTTGAAGCCTAATTAAAATATCCTCGTAAGATGGCATAATATACTGCTCGCCATTGATACCAGTAATACCCATTTCTGGAGCATATCTGTCTTGACTGGGATCAACTGCGAAGTTTTCCAAGATTCCTGATTGATATAATACTTTGACTTGAGCCAGGTATTGCTCCTTGAGACTTAGACGCTCCGCCAAGGCCTCGATGGCCTCTTGGTTGGGGTCTTGGGACTCTACTTGAGTTGATTGGTGACGTTCGGGGTTCATAGGTTAGAGGAAATAATTAT
>CAISTG010000048.1 GCA_903888345.1 Candidatus Buchananbacteria bacterium
AGCCAACTTATGCTTTTGCGCTTACAGTCCGATTTCCTGCCGGACCAAGTTGACCTTTGTGTACCCGCGTTACTTTTTTGCAGGTGCCTGCCCCAGGCAAACTAGCAACCATACACGGTTCCCTCCGAAGATCCATTCGGAATGGTTAGACTCTAAATTAGCAAAGGGAGGTGTTCCATTGACGCCCGAAGGCTCCCTCCTACACTCGACAATCACTATAACCTTATCAATGTAAAGATCCAGTAAAGCTTCATGGGGTCTTTTTGTCCTGTTGTAATTAAACGGCATCTTCACCGCTCTTTCAATTTCACTGGATAGATGCTTAAGACAGTTGCACAGTCGTTAAACCTTTCATACGTGTCGTAACTTACACGACAAAGGACTTCGCTACCTTAGACTCTGTATTACTCTTATGACCTAGCGATAGGCATAAACTCTTGATGTCTCCACCAAGCTTGGACTATATCATAATAATTTTTATTTAACTAAAAATTATTTTCGACGTGTAGTCTCTGAGGATTTTCCAATAAATTGGAATCTTTCCTGCTGATCATCCGCAACGATAAATTTTTACTTGTAGAGACGCACTGTGTGCGTCTCAATCAAAACATCTTTCGACATCATTTAAGTATTATCGTAGTTACATCTTTTTCAGAACGGACTTCCCAGCATATGGTCGAATTTTATAACTGCTCTAAGTTTCACAGTTAGAGTTACTGCTGACGTTCACCAGGGCTTATACAACAAGCCGCACCCTTGCGGGATTGACTCGCCATTTTAACCTTCTGGCACCGGTCAGGTTTCAGCCCCTATACATCCCCTTACGGGTTCGCAGAGACCTGTGTTTGTGGTAAACAGTCGCCATGCATTCTTTTGTTGTAATCCCGTTGTTAGGCGGGACAGGGTATCTCGCAAAGCTTACACCCAGTTAATTTGCCAAGTTCCTTAAGCATCTGTCTTCCAATCGTCTTAGTCTTCTCGACTTATCCACCAGTGTCGGTTTTGGTACGAATTTCAAGTATTCTAGTTGCGATGGTTTTCTCGGATAAATGGGTTCAATTCAATTGTCCGCCTTACGGCAGACTCTTATTCGCGCTTCATGTTAAAACGAAAAGGCGGATTTTCCAACCCCTTCTAACTAGACGCTTAAAGGTTCGATCACACGAGCCCTAAACCTCCCAAACATCGTCACACCCCAACTTAAAACGAATACTCGAAAGCACCGGAATATTAACCGGTAGTCCATCCACTACGCCCTCATTAATCAGGGCCTCGTGTTAGGATCGCCTAACCCTCGGACGAACAACGTAGCCGAGGAAACCTTGGATATTTCGACGTGGCAGATTCTCACTGCCATTTCGTTACTCATGCCTGCATTCTCACTTCTGGCAACTCCACCCCTTCGCTTTCGCGGGAGCTTCACCGTAACCAGAACGCTCTCCTACTGATCCTTTCCAATAAATTGGAAAAAATCCTACAACTTCGGTGTTATGTTTTAGCCTCCTTACATTTTAGGTGCAACCTACCTACCCTCTTTACAGAGAGTCGAACAGTGAGCTATTACGCTTTCTTTAAAGGATGGCTGC
>CAISTG010000049.1 GCA_903888345.1 Candidatus Buchananbacteria bacterium
ACCATTTGAAAATATTGTGCTGATTTTTGACGAGAACGAACGGCCCGCTAGGGCAAACCAAAACAGCGACAGCGTTTTTGGTTTAGTGAGAGAAGTCAAAAATTCAGCCATGATTTTCATCCGGTCGCGATTCTTTGGTTCTTTCTTCTAAAGAAAGAACAAGAGTTAATTTAGGTTAAACTGGATTCCCGCCTTCGCGGGAATGACGGGGAGGGAATGGATTCCTGGCCAAGTTTACCCTGCTGTTAGGTCTGAGGAATAGGAATGACGCTACCAAGTAGATCTGCGGGGATGACGTGAGATTATTTTTCCCAAACAGTAATATTACGCCAAACCTTTTGGTTTTCTCGTTTGTAAAGTAAATCGCCGTCGTCTAAACGCTTGAAGCCGAGGCGTTCGATTTGCGGGAAGATATTCATTTTCATGGTACGGCCGCCGAGGTGCCACTCGGGAATAACGACAACGGCACGACTGCCGGGGCTCATAATTTTGTAAAATTCACCGAAGGATTTCAAATAGAGATCTTCTAATTCGGAAACAATCTTTCGGATAGTGCCCTCACTTTCATTGCCCTTAATTGGTTGGCCTAAATAAGGCTCAGTAACAATAGCACCGATCGAATCAGCTTTTATTTCACGACTTAATTTTCGTGCGTCTAACTGTTCGATTTTTAAATCATAATCTTTAAGGCTCAATTCTTCAGCTAGCCAATCTAAATTTTCCTCAGTGTCTTCGACGGCTTTATTAGAAGAATCGGTGCCAATTAAATTGGTGATGCCCAGGTCTAGTGCTTCACTCAGAACTGTGCCGGAACCACAAAAGGGATCAAGTAAAATTCCTTCAGTTGGCACTTCGGCTAAATTGACCATCATGCGAGCGACTTTAGGGGGTAACATACCAGAAAGAGAATCAGAGGCGGGGCGGCCGAAATCGCGCTTACTAAATGCTTCGAAATCTTGCACGGCACAAGTCAAGGCGAAAAATCCTGGCACGACGATAAAGTCCTGACATTTTTCTTTTTTAATGATAACGGCGGAGAGAGCGGGTTCACGACTAGTGACTAAGCGCGCCGAAATACCTTGTTCTTTTAATTGTCCCTTAATCTTCATGCCAATATTTGAAGGCGCTTGATTATAGAAGCTGAAACCGAATTTGAATTTTCCAGTGGCGGCAGCTGCTGCTCCTAAAACCGGACCCGCCTCAGGATGCTCGCCCAGAATTTGCGCAATCTTAATTGTCCCGCCTAATTGGCGGGCGATTTCTAGGCAATCAAATTTGTTCGCTTCGACTGCCAAAAAATTACGATCTTGGCCGAGAATTTTCTTGACCGTTATAACGCTTAAAATTTCGGCCCGGGATAATTCCGGATTATTGCCGAGTATAAATAGATATTTCATATGTGGTATTCTAACATTAAAAATTGAAAAGCTCCAGCAGGATGCCGGAGCTTAAAGTGCTTAAAAACGATTACTTAGTTGCCGAACCCATGAGGACCTCTAGTTGTTCGGGGGTCAACTCAATTTCTTTCGAGCCGCCAGAGGTCAGTTTTAAATCAGCGGGATCAACGATCTGATCGATAAAGTTGTAGGCCAGTGCATGCTCAGGAGAGAGCACCTTTTCCTTTTCAAAAATACGTCGCAATTCTGCGCGCGACTTACCAGTTCGCTTCTGATAGACGGTATAAAGCTTATTCTGCCAATGGATCAGGTCATCCAAGTATTCTTGGAATTTTTTCTTATTCCGCAGAATATTGAGTTTGTCATGAGAAATCATCTCGTGGACAAATAAGGTTGATCCATAAGTCGAAAGTCTGGTTTTACAGCCTTGCAAAATCAGATTGGCGCCTGACATGGCTCGACCCATGACAATGGCAGTGGTGCCACCTTCGTAGGAACTCAAAACGTCATGGATAAAGAACGAGGCATAAAGATCACCGCCGCCGCTATTGAGCAGGACTTTGAGTGGCGGCGAGCCAGCCGCTCGCGCTATCAAAACCGCTCTTTGAACGTAATCGGCTGTATCTTCGTCAATAATATCCATGATCTGGATAATACCCTTGGTAAGAACACCCATCAAAAATTCATCGACGTCCGGAGCGAATTTCATACCCATGATTTTCTGGCCCCTCTACGGTTGATTGATTGTTAAAAGTGCAGAAGTATAAAAAATTACTTAACGACAAGTTTGCGTTTCCAGTGGTTTATAATAAGTGGTGCCGCATTGTTTCGTATCGAGACACTGGCGGTACTGTTTATTATTAGAACAAATACTCCAAGCGGTACAGCTCCAATTTTCTGAGCAACTTGAACAGGTTTGAGTTTCAATCGGTTTATTGTAAATGGTGCCACAGATATTATTGTCCCAGCAGGTTCGATATTGTTTGTTATAGGCGCAAGCTGACCAGGTGCCGCAAAGCCAATTTTCACTGCAAGAAGAGCAGGTTTGTGCTGTTACTGGCTTACTATAGGCGGTACCGCAATTATTGCTATCCCAGCAAGAGCGATTTTGCCAACCATTATTACAACTGCCCCAGTTAGAGCAAGTCCAATTTTCGCGACAAGTGTAATTATAATAATTATAAGAGCTACCAAAATTATAGCTGATATTAGTGAGGCTGCTTTCACGGCCAGAAATAGTCGAACCCTCTGGATAATACATTGACCAACTGACCCCATCAATTACTGAATCCCAGCGGAAGTTATTCTCGCTGAAGCCGATTTCGGTAACGTGTCGTCTTTGTCCATTTTGGATATAATAGACGTCATTGGAATTTGTATAGCGCAGTAAGGTGCCATCAGGTAATTTTTGATCTTCTTTGATGTCGCAAATATTGTCATTATAGTAATCAGTTTCAAAACCGGAAGGCACTACCAGGGCGCGGCCATATTGGAAGTTTCCATAGTGAGCCGGGGCGCGACAAATTTTACCATTTGTCAGAACGGCATACATTTTTAAGCTATTGTCGAAACGGATTAAGGAGTAACCAGGGCGGACCGTGACATTTTTACTGATCGGTAATTGTAAAAAGTCTGCTTCGGAAAGGGTCTTGATAGTTTGATCTTTCCAATCGCCTTTATACCAACTAAAAAAAGTGGCTTCGGTCGGAAAGAGGTGACGATTACCACCGGCGTCCATATAATAGACAGCGGAGGAGTTAAGAGTCTTAATCAGGTCACCTTCATAGGTGGTGGTATAAGCCCAGGCAGGTTGAGTAATGGCTAGTAGGCCAATAACAGCCAGAACCGTTAGTAGGAGTTTTTTCATAGTTCGTAGTCTTAGAGACGTAACACTAATCAGAGTTTAGCTAAAAGTTGGGGTGAAGTCAATTAATATTTTAGCTGATATTTGTTTTACCATAATTATATTGAAATATTCGGAATAATTAACTGGTTTGGTTGTATTTAGGCCTAATATAGTTGACTTTATCGTTATTTGATATTATAATTGAATCACTTGTTTAAGCCCAGATGGTGAAATTGGTAGACCCCAAGGTTGATTTATGAAAATCAACGGGGCGAGACGCAATTTATTGAAATTTGGGATTTTCGATATTTAATTAGTTTTACGCCCAGATGGTGAAATTGGTAGACACGCCAGCCTTAGGAGCTGGTACCGCGAGGTGTGGGAGTTCGAGTCTCCCTCTGGGCACACATGGTTATATATCTCTGTTGGTGGTACCGCGAGGTGTGGGAGCCTGCCTGCCGGCAGGCAGGTTCGAGTCTCCCTCTGGGCACAGTTATTCGCTAAGGTTAGATTTGACTTTATTGGATAAGTATGATATTATAAACATAAGCTCTCACACAGAACGCGAAAATTAATCAACAATTATGCCTAATAAGAAATCCGCCATTAAGGAATTACGCAAAAGCACTAAACGTGCCATTCGCAATTTCAAAGTTAAAAAGGCGATTAAAGATGTAGTCAAAGATTCCAAAAAATTAATCGATGCTAAAGAAAAGAAGGCTGCTGAAACTGTCAAAGCTGCTATCAAGTTGTTAGACAAGGCTGCCGCTAAGAAAATCATCAAAAAGAATTCTGCCGCTCGCAAGAAATCTAGATTAATGAAGAAATTAAATTCTCTAGGAAAGTAACCTATCATCTTAGGCTCCTCGCCCCGGCGGGGAGTTTTAAAAATATGAATTTACAAAAATTAGAAAAAACTTTAAGTGATCAACCAAAATACCGTCGCGCTCAAGCGCAACAGGCGATTTTTAAGTTGTTGGTTAATAATTGGGAAGAGTTCACTGCTTTTCCTAAGGATTTACGCGATGAATTAAATCATGAGTGTCCGTTGGAAATTCAGGCAGAAATTCATACTGAAGATAAAACTAAAAAAGCGGCGATTACTTTGGATGACGGCAATGTGATTGAAGCAGTACTCATTAAGAACGTCGACGGTCGTCACACCGTTTGTGTTTCTAGCCAAGTTGGTTGTCCGTTGGGTTGCACTTTTTGTGCGACTGGTAAATCTGGATTCAAACGAAACTTAACCGCCTTGGAAATAGTGTCTCAAGTATTATTATTTGCGCGTGAATTAAAGAAACAAGACGACCGCGTAGATAATGTGGTTTTTATGGGTATGGGTGAACCCTTATTGAATTGGTTTGAAGTAAAAAAATCAATTGAAATGTTAAATGATAAAGATGGTATCAATATTGCCGCTCGTTCCATCTCAGTTTCTACCTGTGGCTTGCCAGATGGCATTAGAGAGTTGATGAAATTTCCTTTGCAAATAAATTTGGCCTTATCATTACATGCTCCCAACGATGAACTACGTCGTGAGTTAATGCCAATTGCCAATAGTTATGGGCTTAAAGAATTGCTCGCCGTCTTGAATTTGTATATGAAAGAAAAGGGCCGCAAAGTAATGTTTGAATATGTGATGATTGATAATGTTAATGATAGCATGAATTATGCTGAGGAACTGATCAAGATGTTTAAGTCATTGCCTCGTAATTTGATCATGGTCAATTTAATTCCCTATAATCCAACCGGCGGCTTTAAAGCTAGTCCCGCTCCGGTAATTAAAAAGTTTCGCGATACTTTAATTCGCGGCGGCATTGAAGCGACGATTCGCGAATCGTTCGGTAGTAGAATTGGTGGCGCTTGCGGACAGTTAGCTGGTAAAAAATAGCTGAATAATCTGGAATAAAAAAAAGACCGCTGACGGAGATCCGTTAGCGGTTTTGTTGTTGTTAATGCTTTTAGCTCCTTCTTAAGGCAGCTTTTCTTTCCGCAAGTTTAAGGCGGATCGCTCGTGCTACTGCAGCTGTCGGTGGGTTAACATAATCCTTCCCACGATAGATGACTTCACCGTCAATCGAGATCTCGATATGATCCGAATCGATAATGGGTATACTTTTACTGGCTCCAGTCTTACCGTTATTGATTGTCAGATGAATTGATTTGGCCATTTTGGTGATCTCCTCTGATTCAGGTTTCCGCAGCATTCTTCTTGTTGACGCAACGGATATTGGGGCAGTCGCAGTTGGTCATCGCGGCATCAATTTCTTTTCCGGAAAATAACAGTGTCTGCGTACCATCATCATGAACGACGACAATCTGGCAGAGACTGGAATTAGGGATAATCATTTCATTGATTTGGGGCTGACCGAATTGCAGCGTCAGATCACGAACGATGATTTTGGCCATGCGAATACTCCTTGGTTTTGACCGGGGTTAAAGAACACTAATGGCTACCTTAGCAAGATAATAAAATTTTGTCAACAGTTCTGGGCGATAAATAAATCGAACAGGAGCTCGGGATTTTTGGCGCCGGATTTTAATTGTGTTTCTATTTCCAGTAGATCATTTTGAATCTTAATCAATTCAGCTAGGCCGAATTTTTGTACAGCTGGCAAATTTTTGGCAACGACAAAAGAGTGCAGTCCGGTAGCATTAGAAATGCCGACGCTGGTTTCTCGGGGATTGGCCGCTAAAATACTTTTTATTTTTAGTAGGGTTTTGAATTGCCAGTTAATTGAACCGAGTAATGATAAGGGCTCATTGCCAGAGAGTAGTTGTTGCGAAACTAGTTCTAAGGCACTACGGCGATTCTTGTTGGCTAAGGCATCGGTCAAACGGAAAATATCATTATCGTATTTGGCTTTGACTAAATTTTTAACGTCAATCGGTGCAATCAATTCGCCATTCTTGTAAGCTTTCAATTTTGTCAGTTCATTTTCCATTTGCAAGAGGTCGTTGCCGACCAATAAAACAAGTTCCGCGATAGCAGGAGCTTCGATATTTATTTGATGCTTGCTGGCATATTTTTTGATCCAAGCGGCGAGTTGGCTATTTTTGGGAGCTGGAAGATACCAGGAATATTTTTGGCTCTTAAGGTAGTTAAATAAAACTTCCTTTTGCGGGATCTTTTTTTCATCATCAAAAACGTCGACAAACAAGACATTGTTTTCAATTTTATCTTCACGCTGTCTTAAGAAGGCTAAAATGTCCTCGCGTAACTTCTTCCGACCGGCGGGGGAATCTTCGCAGAGGCCACTAATGATGATTAATTTCTTTTCACTTAAAAACGGGACGGTCAGTACCTCTTGGGAAAAGCGATCTAGGCTGACTTCTTCGGCATTTAAGCGGATAACATTAAGTCCGCCCTTGTCTTTTTTTTCGACAAAGCCGGATTTGATTTCTTCAGTTTTTTCGCGCACCAGATAAGTGTCGGTGCCGTAAATATGGAATAACATAACGCTATAATTTTAGCCTATTTTGGGCTAGAAGACAACCAGTTGACATTTATCGTATTTAGTGATAAGCTGATGTATCCGTGTTCTTTGAAAGCTACAAGGTTAGCGTATTAACAACAGGAGCAAAGCCATGAAAATCGCTGACATGCCGACACTAGTGCCCGGAAGCTGGTATTTGATTAGTTTTGATTTTAGAAATTTGGGCTATGCGAAGGGGAGTGAATTTCCAGTGATCGCCGGCGATAATAAGGCTGATAGTTTATTTGCCTTTCATTATTTCGACTGGTCGCAAATGCGTGAACGCCGTTGTATCGCGCAAATTGATACTTTGCTTTCATGTCGTTTGATGTCGGTGGAGGAAGTTGCCAAGTATCGGATTGATACCGTGACAACCGCGCGCTCCAAAGCAATCGATGATCTCAATAGTGAATTAAGAAGCATGTTTGGTACGGCCGTAGACGAGGCAGAGAAGTCAGTATGATTACGTTTACTTTATCGTGGAGTTTGCTTATAGCTTTTGTAGCGCTGATCGTTTGCCCATTGCTGGGAGTTCTTTTGGAAACAATTTTGCTGGAGTATTCACTACCGGCAATGAAATTATGGGATCGTTTTATTAAGAAGATTGATGGGATGTATCCTTTTTTGTTTGCTTGCTACTCGCCGTTTTACTTAGCGGTTATTGGCTTTATTTATGTGGTGGTCACCTCAATCGGGTGGCAGTAAGCACGCGCAACGAAAGGTAGGTAACAATGACCTCGATTGTCATTTCCTGGAAGCTGGTTTCTTCTTTATGTTTTTTTGTCGTCAGCTGCTTGCTGACAATTAAACCACTGAGCAATTTAGGCGAATGTATCAGCTGCATTGAGGATTGCCGAAGTCCTGGTCGCGTTTTGCTAATAGGGCTTCTGGCCGTTGTATTCGTCGTTTGCTCGTTTATATTGTTTTGCTATTGTTTAGTTCATTCAGTTCATCTTGCAGGTTAATTTGTATCTTTACCGCTACGGCTATTGCCCTAGCGGTTTTTTATTTGGATTAATTGTGGATAACTTTATAAATGTAGATAAATAATTAATAATATATCTAT
>CAISTG010000050.1 GCA_903888345.1 Candidatus Buchananbacteria bacterium
TAAATTTAAATAAATATTTATATATACGAGCCATAATATTGACAAACAATAAAATATATGATACTATAATCTATTGCTGTTAACCGAATTGTATCGCTTAGCACCACAAGAACATATACAACCACCAAGGAGAACAACCGTGGAAAAGATCAGAATCCTGCTACTGACGCATTTCATCATTACTACGTTTTGGAAATATACTGATTGGGCCGCCGCCGGCTACGAGCTAGAAGCTGTTTCTCTTTCGAACTCCTTTGACGAGTACTACCGGCCGTCGCTGTCAATGTGCGAAGAGATTCGTGAACTGACTTCACAACATCAGGTTGATCTAGTAATTATTGGAAACAACCTGGGGGGCGGACTCAAGATGGCGGCATTTGTCCATGAGGACTTGCTGCCAAAAACCGTCGTCGTCTGGAACTCCTACCGTGACGAAGAAACTGTACCGTATGCCAAAATGGGCATCCGCCACTTTGGTACCAGGGACCAGATCACACAAATCATCCAAAACATCCTGGGCGCCTCCATTTAGTACCAACTTCCGCGCGTGTGGTGGAATTGGCATACACGACGGACTTAAAATCCGTTCCTCGTAAGGGGATGAGAGTTCAAGTCTCTCCACGCGCACCATGCTCTTTCACGCCAGTCATCCTTTCCGGAAGGCTGGCGCTTTTTTATTTCTCTTTTGACTATTTGACAAACGTTTCCGTCTATGTTAAGTTGGCGACTCAGTAATAGCTGAAAACCGCAACTTAACCAGAGGAGACTCGACGTGAAAAAGAAACTGTATCATGTTGCTGATGTGTTAACCATTACCACTCGTTATTTGCTTTCACCCCGGGGCGTTCCTGCCATTTATGACATTCTTAACTTCATGTCCGGTGATGATCTGTTTACGCACCAATTGCCGCGCGTTGCCAAAGAATGCACGCCGTATCTGTTGGAGCAATTCCCGCAACTCGATTCTCCAGAAATGAAGACGGCCGTCGCTGAATTAGTGGCAGCCCTTGTGCCCGTGCCGAGCGAAAATGACGCTGAGATCAATAAAATGATTCTCGATTGGACAGCGAAACTGACGAGCGGCCAATTCGGTATCGAAGTCAGTGAGATGCTGGAAGTGCAGCAGCTTCCTGCCGGCGTTCATCAGGCGAAAAACCCGCTGAGCGAACTTGCTGAAATGCTTGGACCGAAGAAACCTATAGTCGTTGTTGATGCCGGTTAAGGCTACTGACTGCCAACACCATACAATTAATTAACCGCCCTTTCCAGCACTCGCTTGCCTTCCGGCCAGCAAGTGCTTTTTTATTTATAGAGTATACTAAATAAATATCAGGCACCAACCATTACGCGCCATTATCACTGGACAATTAGCCCGCCAAGAACGCGAGCGAATCACTCACTGCCAGAAATATTGTCGTATCATCGGTTGTAACTTTTCTCGCGGCCTCAAGGAACTACTGCCAACTAAATCTAATAATCGCTAAAGACCTGGCTCCGACCGGGTCTTTTTTGGGTTGACAAAAAGCCTGATTTCCTTATAATATTAGGTAATCACTATTAAACAATTATTATGAAAATTGAAGTTAAAAAACTGCCAAAATCACTGGTGGAATTACTAATAGAAGTCGAGCCGTTAGAATTGGTTCCTTTTATGAAGCGCTCCGCCGAAAAGATTTCGGAAACCGCTAAGATCGAGGGCTTCCGTCCCGGCAAGGCTCCTTATGATATCATCAAAGGAAAGTTCGGTGAAATGGCAATTTTGCAAGAAGCGATTGATAGCATTATCATGGATACTTATTATCAGGCAGTCAAAGAGCACAATCTCGTACCAATCGGCCAGCCGAAAATTGATTTAGAAAAAATCGCTCCGGAAAATCCTTTTGTCTATAAAGCCACGGTCACGATCTTACCGGTAGTTAAAGTTGCCGATCTCTCTAAGATCTCGCTGAAGCGTGAAGAAATTAAAGTGAATGATGAAAAGGTTGCGACCATCTTAGAAGAAATCCGCTCCATGCGCGCCAAAGAACAATTGGTTGAACGTCACGCTCAATCAGGCGATCTAGTTAAATTTGATTTTAATGTTTACCGCGATGGAGTACCGATTGAAAATGGCGCTAGCAAAGACTATAGCTTAATCATCGGCGAGAATCGTTTCATTCCTGGTTTTGAAGATAATGTTATCGGTTTAGCTGCCGGCGAAGAAAAAGAATTCAAGTTAAAATTTCCGGAAGAATACCATGAAAAATCTTTAGCCGGTAAACCAGCTGAATTCAAAGTTAAACTTAATGAAGTTTTAGAAATTATTAAACCAGAATTAACTGATGATTTAGCTAAAGAAATTTCTGGTGGCAAATTTGCGACCGTTACTGAGTTAAAAGAAAATATCACAAAAAATTTAATCGAGGAAGAAACCGCCAAACAAGAACGCCGTTTAGAAATTGAAATGCTGGAAGCCATGGCTAAAGCCAGTGAATTTGAAGAGTTGCCAGAACTTTTAGTGCATGAAGAAATTCACAAGATGATGCATGAATTAGAAAGCGCTGTCGGTCAACAAGGTTTGGATTTTCCTCAATACTTAAATTCTTTGCAGAAAACTCCGGACGACTTAGAAAAGGAATTTGAACCACAAGCAGAAATGCGCGTTAAGACTTCCATCATTGCGCGAGAAATTTATCAGGAACAAAAATTCGAAGTCTCCTCTGACGAAGTCGAGAAAGAAATCGAAGACATCTTGAAGAACTACCCGGCCAATCCCGATGTTCGCAAACAAATTGAAACTGAAACCTACAAGGAATATTTAAGAAATACGATCGGTAATCGCAAGGTAATGGATTACTTAAAATCAATTATCATCAAATAACTCCAAAAACCGTCCAACTCACTCGAGTCTGGACGGTTTTTTCATTGACAAACACCAGGCAATATGATAAAAATACCCATCGGACTTTGACAATTTAGTTAGCAAGCTAAAATATCAACCAAAAAGGAAAAAACCTGTGAAAATCGCCGTAATTTCTGATATTCATGGCAATTTGACGGCTTTAAAGGCCGTTCTCAAAGATTGCCGTGATCTCGCTATTGAGAAGATTTGGTGTCTGGGAGATATTATCGGCTACGGAGCCAACCCCTGGGAGTGTTGGAGTTTGGTACAATCAATTATTGAGCCCAACCACCTGATTAAAGGCAATCATGAAGATGCCTTAGAAAATCCTGAACATTTGAAGGATTTTACCAAAAATGCCCAGGCAGGGGTCAACTATGCTCGCCGCCAACTAGAATTGCCAGAAAATGTCAGCTACCAAGAGCAAGTCAAGCAAGGGATTCTCTCGACGCTACCACTAATGCTACGACTGACCGAATCGGGTGTTGCCTTAGTCCATGGAGACTATCTTAACCCGGCGGACTGGAGTTACGTCCATGACGAAGCGGAAGCGGAAGCGCAGATGAATGCCCTGCCAGAAAGTGTTAACTTTCTCGGCCATACCCACGTGCCCTTTGTTTTTCAGAGTGGTGGCCGCGGTCTCATCGATCGACTGCCAGATCGGTTCGAATTAAATCCGGACTGTAAATTTCTGATTAACCCCGGCAGTGTTGGTCAGCCACGTGATTCCGATTGTCGTTCCTGTTATGCACTACTTGAAATTGAGGGCAACCAAAAATTCTTTACCCTCCGACGAGTATTTTATGATATCGATGCTACCGCCACTGCCATCAGGCAAGCGGGTCTACCAAATTATTTGGCTGAACGACTGTACCGCGGAGAATAAGGAGCGCTCATCATGGGAAAAATCGGTAACTATAAAATCATTAAGCGAATTGGTGAAGGTGGTTTTGCTAAAACCTATTTAGCGGAGCACCTGCTTTTAGGAGAGATGGCTTGTATCAAACAGAATTTAGTCACCGATGTCGAAGATGCCAAACTGTTGCGGCGCGAAGCCAAGTTGTTATGGCAAATTCATCATCATTCATTGCCGACCTTACGAGATTTCTTAGATTGCGGTGATGGTAGTTATGCCTTAGTGATGACTTACATCCCCGGTAAAGACCTCTGGAAAATTGTCGAAGAAGACTACCCCGAAGGAATTGATCCGGAGCATGTTTGTTGGATGGCTCAACGGTTACTGAATGCCCTACATTATTTACACTACTATGGTGTCATTCATTACGATGTCAAACCGCAAAATATCATCATCAATGCCAAGGAGCACAATGCGATTCTAGTGGACTACGGTCTGTCTAGTGTCCGACCAAAAGCGACGACTGTTGGCTTAGGCTATACACCCGCTTTCGCAGCTCCCGAACAAATGGCTGACTTGCCACCGATTCCGGAAACTGACGTTTTCGGTTTAGGGGCTTCGTTGATTTATGCTTTGGGCGGTGATTATTTAGCCAAGACTTTTCCGGCGCATGTGCCCCGTAAACTTAAGGAGTTTATCAGTAAAATGGTTTTACATGAACCCTTGAAACGACCGAATGATTTATCGGCATTAGTTAAAGAATTGTCTGATTTGCGATTCGAATTATTTGGCCATCGATCTTCTGAAAAAGTTTTAACAATCGACCTCGGCAAAGACAAGCCGAAAAAAAGGAGTTAATGCTATGGGTTACGGATGGGGTGATGACAGCAGTAGTCCTTCGACTAGTTCCACGGGCGGGCACAGCCATGAAGAGGCTCGCAAAGCTTATCCAAAACCAGTTTCGACCCCCAAGTCTTCGCCATCTCGCTCCAGCTCTTCAAGTTCGAGAAGCTCGGGATTTTCCAAAGCCTCGACACCGGTAGTGTCTTCAATCGATTCACGTCGGGCGCGAGCCTCTCTACCAGTCGGTAAGACAGTCAAGTCTAACAGCACCCACCCCTTAGTGATTGGTTGCGACCATACCGGGTCAATGAAAAAATGGCCCAGTATCTTTATTGAAAAATCTGCCCTTTTGGGCGACGAGGTGGCGCGTATTGCTCCGGACCATGAAATCAGCTTCTTCTTAATTGGCGATGGTCTTTGCGACACCCATGCCTTCCAAGCCAGGGATTTCGCCTCCGGCCCACCACTGACTGATCACCTTAATTGCTTGTATCCTGAAGGTGGGGGTGGTGATTCTGCCGAGTCTTATGCGCTAGCCGCCTACTATTACCTCCATCATTGCGAGATTAATAACGCCGTTAAGCCCATCTTCGTCATGGTGCTCGACGACATCGATCATGGCAAACTGTATAGCCGAGAGATCAAGAAATTTACTGGTGATGATACGACGAATCTAAACAGCAATGAAATCTTCGCCGAATTGGCCAAGAAGTTCTCTGTCTATATCGTTTTGCATGGCGATCACTACAAGTCACATTGGCAAGCTATCTTTGGCGAACAGCATGTCGTGACCATGGATGAACCGCGTGATATCGTGGAAATCATCATTGGCATTATTTCCTGCGAACTGGGAGCGGCGAAAGAATTCGAAACCCGCTCCAAGAGCCGACACAGCGATCGCCCCGATCGCATCAGCCGCGTTTCCAAAGCTTTGACTTCTGTCCGCGAAGCGGCAGCTGCCAGCGAAGGCGACGAGGCGGTTGGTAAGAGCGTCACTCGTTCTAGCACCTCCAGTCGCGGCCTCAAGAGCCGATCGCTGGATGACTAAACGGTAATTTAAGGAGGAAAAAACAACGCTAGGGCGCTCCGTCAATTACGGAGCGCCCTTTTCTCAAACTGGAGGTTACTATGAAAGTCCTGACGACAATTCCACCCTATGCTCCCTATATTGAAGAAGTGTCAGAGCATCCAGTTATCGCTGGCTTGCGACTGAACACCATGATGCCGATCAAGGAATCGGTGGGAGCCATGCTGACACGATTAAAAGCAGCGGCCTTAGGCAAACCTGTTTGGCTGGATTTAAAATGCCGGCAGATGCGGGTTGATTATGGCTTCTTCTTTAAGGAACCGATAACGCCACGCACTTACGAAATAGCTGGCGTCACCTATATTCTGGATCCCAGCAATCCTCGCGCTTACGGCGTTCTCAAGACTCCGCCTTGGGCCGAACTGAAGCTGACACACAAGATTAAGGTCGATTTATCGCACGGCCCGATTAAATGCTATCTACAAGATGGCTATGACTCGGCGACGATCGCTGAAATTATCGACGGTGATCGCCTGATCATGCTCGATGGACCGAAGCGAATAGTCGGTGGTGGTGAGTCAATAAATATTCTTGATCCCAGTCTGGAGATTGAAGGTTTCTTCACCACGACCGATCTGGAATACATTGCTGCCGCCAAAGAAGTCGGCCTCCATTATTACATGTTGTCGTATGTCGAACAAAGCAGCGACATCGATGCCCTACTGGAACTTGATCCGGAGGCACAAATTATCGCCAAGATTGAATCGCAAAAAGGTTTGGACTGGGTCAAATCCGGTTACAAAAAATATGCGAAACGAGTCCGGTTAATGGCGGCACGCGGCGACCTTTACGTCGAGATTGGCATCAGCCGTCCCGAAAAAGTTTTGTCGGCGCTCACCACCATTATTAAAGCTGATCCAAAAGCGGTTGTCGCTTCGCGGATTTTAACTTCCTTGCGCGATAGCTCCCGCCCAACCTGTGCCGACATCACCGATATCGGCTATCTGCTAGGCATTGGCTATCGTAATTTCATGGTTGGCGATGATATTTGTTTTGATCGCTCGACCCTATTACTGGCACTCGATATTTTGAATGCCATCGGAGAAGGTTAATGACCGTCCTCGAATTATTGAAGCGGCAGACGCTCGAGGATGGCCAAGGCATTATGTTGCGAGCCAAACTTGATGGTGCCGAGATTCTAGCCGTCGACAAACGGCGACCAGCAACTGCCGACACCAAGTCATTACGCAAGTTATGTGTTTCCGTTTGTTCCGGGTGTGCTATTGGCTGCATTTATTGCTTTACCAATGGCCGACACCATTACCGTCCCTTAACCGCGACGGAAATAATTGAGCAAGTCGAGGCCCTAATTAAATTTGCCCCCGAAACTGCGCTGACTGACTTTGCCGAAACCAAGATCACTTTCAAAGAGATGGGTGATCCACTACTTAACCCTCAAGCAGTTTTAGCCACGATTGATCATTTGACGACAGTGAAGTCTGATTTTCATTTCATTGTCTCGACAGCGGCGCCGCAACTTAATTTGTGGTTTTATGAAGCCCTAGCGCAACGGCTGAAGACCAATCGCATTCGCCTGTGCTTTTCTTGCCACACTACCTCGACCGAAGAACGGTTGCGGCTCAATCCGAAAATGAAGATGCTTGATCTCAAGCAAATTTCGGAGCAAGTTCGTAAATGGCCCGGTCTACCGGTCACCTTGAATTTCATCGTCATCGATGGCTTCACTTATGACCTCGACCGCTTAGCCGAATTATTCGATCCCAATCGCGTTTTTATTAAACTGAACTATTTTGATGATAACGAATTCGTCAGAAAAGCCGGGCTCAAAAATGCGACACCAGAATGTGTCGCAAAACTTGAGCAAGAGCTTACCGCCCGCGGCTATCAGTGGTCGCAACGACTTCGTCCTTAGTACTTTTAGTCCCAACAGCAACCGTAATTAACGGTTGCTTTTTTAATTGTTTAAAACTACCACGATTTATAACTTTTGTCGGCCAAAACGACAACATCAACCTATTGAATTGATTGGTTTTTTGCGCTAAGTTAGAGAGTAACAGTATGACAAATTTTTATCTCTACAATCAAAAAGTTTGCACCCGTCTTTATCTTTTTGGCCATGACTTGCGACAACTGCTCCTGGCTAACAACTGGCAGGAATCCGAACTAGCTCAAGCTGATTATATCTTTATTAATTCATGTTCGTTTTTGAAAACTACCGAGGATTATTTCATTACTAAAATTAAAGAGCTAGATCAACAGAAATCTGCTCAACAAAAAATAGTGGTCTTTGGTTGTTTGCCCCATACTGCTTTGGAGCGCTTACAGCAAAATTTCTCCGGTGAAATTATCACGACTAGAGAACTCTCGGCTTTGGCTATGGCGCTCGGCCTAGAGCAAGTAGCGACTAATATTGGTTATACTGTTCCGCGCCAACTACGTTTCCGTGATCGGATTAACAAATTACTTAACACCTATCTAATTAAAGATGCTTACCTAGGCTTCTTATCAGGTGAACTCGCCTACTATCTCAATATTAGTCGTGGTTGCCTAGGAAATTGCTCCTATTGTTCGGAGAAAACGGCGCGTGGGAAGTTAAAAAGTCATTCAATTAGCGATATTAAGATCGCCTTTGAATCCGGTCTCCGCCAGCACTTCCGCCTCTTTTCCCTTAACGCCGATGACGTAGGAGTTTTCGGTTGGGATAATCAAGAAAACATCGCTATATTATTAACCGAATTATTATCCTTCTCCGAAAATTTTAAATTGATTCTAACCGAATTTAATCCCTGGGGACTAGCCAAATATCGCACTGAACTCCTGCCGTTACTTACCTCAACAAAAATTGCGCACATTACCATTCCCTTACAATCAGGCTCCGATCGAATCTTAAAACTAATGGATCGACCTTACTCCGCGAGTGATATTTTAGCAATAATTAAAACGATAAAATCCAAGCATCCGACTCTAGTTATTAATACTCATTTGATTGTTGGCTTTCCTGGTGAACAAGCCGAGGATTTTCAAACGACGCTAAAACTAATCGAGTCCGGCCTATTTGATAAAGTAAAAATTTTTAAATATTCGGATCATGAGAAAGTCGCCAGCTACTTGTTACCAGACAAGGTTCCATTACCCATAATTGATAGTCGTTTCCGTCAACTCCGAAGCGCGATCCTGAAACAATCATTGCGACGATTGAACTTAAGAAATATTCTACTTAACCTGCCACTCTACCTCAAATAATTATGTATATCTTAATTGGTGGACAACCAGGCACTGGCAAAACGACCTTGGCGCAAAATTTGAGCCGTAAATTTAACGCGCTCTATCTATCGACAGATAATCTCAAAATGTTTGCCCGGGCGATTAATTCAGCTGATCCCTTTATTTCTACTGATAGTCATAGTGCCTGGGAAAAGTTCGGACGCAAAACACCGGCTAATATCATTAAGGGTTATCGGGCGCATAATCAGTCTTTAGAAAAATTATTGTTAGCTGTCATTAAACAAGCTGCGGCCGTTAATAAACATTTAATTATTGAAGGTGTCCAGGTAACACCAGCTATTTATCGTCAGTTAACGGGTGAAAAATTAGCCGTTTATCTTGATTTGCCTCAGCGTAAAGTTCATACCAAAATTTTTGCCAAAAAGAATTCAGCACGAATTAATGAAAATACTTTGTGGAACAAAAATTATGACGCCATCACTCTCATAAATGGACACGCCAAAGCTGCTGCCTCAGTAGCTGGCTTTACTATACTGCAGCATCAGACCGCTAGCAAGTTAACTAAAATTGTTATCAATAAAATTCGCCTATGATTTATCAAGAATGCGACTACTTCTGTGATCAGCAGGGTGATATTTATATTGTGCGTGGCTATCGCCATCCGCTCCCGCTAATTCGCGCCCAATTAATTTACCAGAAATGTGCCAACGGCACTCGAATTAGAAATACTGGAGAAAAATATCATAAAATTGTTAGAGATGAAATCGTCTATATTAATGAACAAGAAATTAGCGAATATTTTCAACCGAGAAACAATCCGATTCGTTACCAGTTAACGGGTATTTGGCTCGATATCTATAATCAATTAAAAGCGATTGTACCTGAATCAGCTATTGGAATTTTCGGTTCTACTCTTTTAAACTTTCCCGTCACCCGCGATGTAGACTTTATCGTTTATGGATTAACTAACTGTAAATTATTGAAAGAGAATTTTAACTCCTTTAAACTAGCCCTGCACGTACCAGGAATTTCTCTTGACCATATCGACTATCAGACTAAAAAATTTGCCGCTTCTCATAACCTAAAGACTAACAGTCTAACAAAAACTTTAGCCAACAAGTGGTGTACTGTTCAAATCGCGCCAGGGATTTCTAATACGATTATGTTTGGCTATGAACCAGATGAGCTTGCTGACTGGATAATTGCCGATGATGAAATTGGTCAGGAAATTCAAATTAGTGGAATTGTTTTAGATGATCTTCGGTCAAATTTTTGCCCCCGTGTTTTCAGTCTAGAGACTAACGATGGTAAAATCTACGATATAAAAACCTACTATTGGGCTTACCATTCCTGTGTCAAAACTGGCGATCAGGTTACCATTACCGGCAAATTGGTTTCTAATAATGTAATCTTGCTCAATAACTTTAACCATGGAATTATAATTAACTAGCTTAGTCTTGTTTAATTAACGAGTATATATTAAGATTAGAACAATTAATTAACCACTAATTATATGAAAGTCCTAGTCGTTGGCGGCGCCGGTTACATCGGTAGTCACGTCTGTAAAGCCTTATTAAAGGCAGGTTACCAAGTTAGAATATTTGATAATCTCTCCACTGGCCTGAAAGAAAATATCTTATCTGGCGTAGAATTTATTGATGGTGATATTTTAAACCAATCACAAATTAAAGCGGCACTGACTGATTGCGAAGCCGTCATTCATTTGGCTGCCTTTAAAGCCGCTGGAGAATCAATGATCTATCCGGAAAAATATTCGGTCAACAACTTAGTTGGAACAATAAATTTGCTTAACGCCATTTCCGCTAGCCCCATTAGAAAAATAATCTTTTCCAGTAGCGCCGCTGTTTATGGTGAGCCGAAATATTTGCCTATGGATGAACAACATCCAACTGAACCCGTCAGTTACTATGGTTTTACTAAACTAGAAATAGAACGCTTTTTGAGTTGGTATGATCAATTAAAAAATCTTAAATTTGCAGCCTTGCGCTATTTTAATGCCGTTGGTTACGACAGTGAAGGAGAGCTAAAGGGTCTAGAAAAAAATCCAGCTAACTTACTGCCAATCGTGATGGAAGTCGCCCAAGGCACTCGACCTTATCTAGAAATTTATGGCGATGACTATGATACTAAGGACGGAACTTGCATTCGTGATTATGTTCATGTCGACGATTTAGCTATTGGCCACGTTAAAGCCTTGCAATATTTAATCGATAACAATGTTAGCTTAACCGTAAATTTAGGAACCGAGCAGGGATTAAGTGTTAAAGAAATTATTAATGAAGCCGAAAAGCAATTGGGGCGCCAACTGGCCACCAAAATTAGTCCGCGCCGCGCCGGCGATCCGGCCGCAGTTTATGCCAATAGCAGTAAAGCCAAAGAACTCTTAGGTTGGGAAGCTAAATTTAGCGATATTAGTAATGTCATCAAGACCACACTAAATGCTTACGGGATTAAATAACTCTCGATATACAAAAAAGCAATTCAATATCCTGAATTGCTTTTTTAATTTGTGCTTGGGGTATTAAATCTCCTACACGAATCTAACTCAAAACAAGAAAATATACGAATTTGCCTAAAACCCTTCTTTCGTATCGCGGATATAAATTATTTAATTCCCTAATTTTAGCCACAAAAAATACATGAAAAATTGTAAACCTCGACCCTTGACAAAATAGAAATCTGCTTTATAATTAAAGTATAAGATGATTCGGGACCAAAATAGTCGGTAAAATCAGTGGAATAATTCTTCTTTCACCTCACCCAACTCCACCTCCTTCCTCCATTATTCCACCCTTTCCACTTCCAAACCCCTCATCATCTTACCTCGCCCTTTCTTTCTCTCTTTCTCACTTCGCTCTTTCCTTCCTTCTCTTCGTACCTTCCCCCACCGCACCTTCCCTGGAACGACCTCTGGCCGTTCCTTTTTTTATCCATAAAAAAACACTCGCCGTAACGAGTGTTTTATTTTTTATAATTTATAGATCACGTCTTTTCTTTCCACTACTATTTCCCAACCATGTTTCTTTGCCTCTCGATATAATTTACTATTCGGATTAAAACAAATCGGTCGCTCCACAGTTTTCATTAAACTGATGTCACCTTCGGAATCACCGACGCCAATTGATCCCTTAAGAGATAAATTCTCTTTTTCTAAGGCACGCTTCAAAATCTTTGATTTATCAGCAATTAAATCGGCATGCAATGTTTGACCAGTAAACTGGCCCTTTTTATCAACTTCATAAAGTCGTCCATAAACCTTATCAAAACCTAAACCTTTTACAAATAATTTTACCAAATCGCGCGGTGAATGTGAGATCGCTAATAAATAATAATTCTTCTTTTTTAAATCTTTAACTAGGTCGCGCGTAAAACGATAAACGCGCTTGTGATGAAAGGCCAAAACTTTTTTAGCAACTCGCTGGAAGTCTTTTTCTTTAACGGTAACAATATATTTTTCATACGCTACAATAACGGCATAAATATATTTGTCATAGGAATCTTTACGATTAGCCCAGTTTTCATAGGCCTTAGCATAAATAGTTCCGGCGGCCTCGGGAAATAATCCTTCTTGGATTAAGGCTTCAGTCATTTCAATCAGTAAGCTCGAACGAAAAATTGTGCCATCAATATCGAAGACAGCGACTTTTTGTTTTTTGGTTGAAATTTTATTTGTCATATTATTTTATAGTTACATTATTATATTGACCGCCAAATCATCTCAAATAATTCCCGATTCATTTTTATGATGCTTTCATTTTCAATCACCATCGCTAAGATTGGCGGCGTAATCTGATTTATCACTACTCGATGTGGAATTATGACCATGTTAGTTGTCAGTTTATATTCCTCCGGCATAATTTTAATCTGTTCATTGAATATCTTTTCGATATTCTTATGCTCACGAGCCACTGGCGAATCTTGTGCTAATATTCTAATATTTATATTTAACTTGGCTCGCCGTTTAGTAAAGTCTAAAAAAAATTCCGGATCTTGTTTGAGCCACAAATCCGTATCACCAATAATTAAATAATCTTCATGCGGCCGAATATCCCGCAATAAATTTTCATAGACATTTTTAACTCCTTCAAGACCTTCATAATAACTGATAAATGCTCCACTAGAATGCAAATTGTATAATGCCGTAAACTCCGGCAAATTCTTTTTAACTTGATGGCGCATCTGCTCAATCAGTGACTCTAACTTATCTGGACTTTCCGCCACATACAAAGTCTTCCAACCCATTAATTCAACCTTAATAAGACCCCTAGTTTTTAGGGATTCTAAAATTGAATAAACCGTCGTTCTTTTAACTTGCGCCGATTTAGCTATTTCCTGGACTTTACTGGGCCCCAATGACAAGGTCGCTAGATAAACTGAGGCCTCTTTTTCGGTTAAGCCAATACTAACAAGGGTATTTACCAGCTTATTTTCCATACTTTTATCTTTTTGTCTAAACTTTCGTCAACACTTTTATTATATAATTTAGATAAAATTTAGTCAAATTTATATATCTTGTTGACAGAACTGACAAAATATTGTTATTATCTTATACTATATTTGTAAGATGATATAGAAATCACTTACGCCTCTGCCAATGGTTGGCGAGGAAAGAACCTTACAACAACCAAGGAGAAGAATCATGAAAAACAATTTCGCGATCCTGATGGTCATCATGGTAGCCTTCGCTGCTACCGCCGAAGAAAAGAACGCTACACTCTTGCAGATGACGCCTGTCATCTCGAAGAATTTGACCGAAATCTTACCCCATAACACGGCAGCTTTGTTTGACACCGATGGTGATAATATATCAGAAATCTGTCAAACGAATCTCACCGGACAATGTGATCAATGGAGCATAACAATCGATAATCCGACAATTACGTTTACAGCATTCGGGACCAACGGCCAATCCAAAGTGTCAGCTCGGATTTCCTTCCCCGGAAACGATCCGATAATTAGCGTATTTTTGATTAGTAACATCAAAGAGAATCTATTCCAGTGTGACTTAGTGGCCGTTACCAAAAATCACCAGGTCAAAAAAGTGATAGTGGCTCAGAAAACTTTGACCGTCACTAATTAAAGCACATTAAACGCCGAGGACAGTCTTGTCCTCGGTGTCCAATTATTTTTTACCATCCTTCGGAATTTCATCCATCACTGAGCGATATATATGTATATATTGCTAGAGAGAAAAACTACCTTAACAAGGAGACAAGACATGACTTGGTTACGAAAAACGATACTGATTAGTATATATTTGATAATTACTGCTTTCATTTTGGGACTATGGTTTCTACTGGCAATAATTAACATTGTTGGACCTCACCAGATATTCACAATTATTGGCGGTCTGATAGTTGTGCCACTGACACTGCTGGCTATGTTTTCACCGGTCATCTGCATCGGTGCTATTGCTAATCTGAACTCACCCGGAGAATACATTTTTGCTATACTTCTAGCTAAAGGCTCGATAATTTACGATAAGTCATCCGGCCGAATCGAAAAGATATTGAAGCAAGAAGAATTCTATTGGTGTTGGCAATATCCCTATTCAGATTATGAAACATTAGCACCACTCACAAATCGAAGCCTTTGGCTAAAAGTTGCACCGATCGCCTGTAATCCAGAAGTTCGACGACTAAAGCTAGGAGTGCTGATTGAGCCGCCAGTTACCCATATTGACTTTCAAAAGCTCAGCGACCGATTAGGAAAAATCTTTCCCGATTTCGACAAGGCGGTAATGAGCTTACTCTATGATTTCTGCGAAGAAAAATCCAACTTCCTAAGTACTCTCTATAATCCCTATCGAGATGAACAACAAGAACAATTCAAAGAAGTGATCTTCGAATCACTGACGCCCAAACTGGCAGAATTTGGACTAACTATTAATGGAGCCGAATTCTCTTTTACTGACTAACCGCACCTTAATGACAAACGCCGAGAATAATATTCTCGGCGTTATATATTTATAAATTAATATAAACTACTATTTTCTAACCATAATAATCTATGACGGATTGAGAATAATCGCTTAACGAAATAGTAATTTTGCACTTCAACTGCCCAGCCACAGTTAACCATAACTGCAGCTGAGTATTTTTATTTTACTCTGCCACCTCTTGACAAACACTGCTTGCCGTGCTAGACTATTCTGATATTTAACGTACCTCAACAATAGAAGATGACCATTGAGTAAAGATCCGCTTCACCCGACTGCTAACGAAATCTACATTAGTACCGATATTGAAGCTAATGGCCCGATTCCCGGACCATACTCTATGTTAGCGCTTGGTGCCGGAGCATTTTCTGTCACCCGCGAGAAAGGCGTCGAATTGATCAGTGGTTTCAGTGCCAATCTTGAGGAATTGCCAGGTGCTGGCAGTGACCCCAAAACCATGGCCTGGTGGCAAGACTACCCTGAAGCCTGGGATCTTAATCGATCGAATCAGCAACCTCCAGAAAAGGCAATTAGCAGCTACGTTAATTGGCTCCAGAAATTGCCTGGCCGACCAGTCTTTGTGGCTTGGCCAGCAACCTATGACTTTACCTTTGTCTATTGGTATCTGATGTACTTCCTCAACCAGTCGCCCTTTAACTGGAGTGGCCTGGATGCTCGCAGCTATTCGATGGCACTGACCCAAAAGCGCTGGTTCGATGTTTCAATGCATGATTTGCCACTAGTTAATGCGCAAAATCTTCATCCGCATGTTGCCTACTATGATGCGATTCATCAGGGTCGACAAGTTTGTAAGTTGATTTACAACAACCTCTTTCGCTAGGACTAAACACTTTCGCCGAAGACTCTCAAGTCTCCGGCGTTTTTTATTTTGCTAATTATTGAATTATCTTTTCTACTTCTACCAGATTATCATCGCTCACTTGTAAATACCTGCTTTTACCAACGGAGGGACTAGTGGTAAATGGTTCGTCTGGTAATCGGTCAGCATAGTTTACTACCACCTGACCCGCCTTAATCTCGGTTGTTTGTGGTGCGATTCGATCACCTAGCAAGACAGCATTCAAACCACGGTAACCTTGATTTGATCCTAAAGCAACTGCCACATAATAAAAAATTCCTGATCCACCAGTATCCTGCGTTAAAATAAAAGCAACATCTTCAATTCCATCACCATTCAAATCACCTTTGGCTTCATTACCGAAATATTTCGTTGTCTGCTTAACGGCATAGTCGCTAGTAATCGCAATAACTGAAACGCCCTTAATTAAACGGACTGGTTCGTCATTAATATTGTAAGTATTATTTATTGCCCCGTCATGACTGCTGACTACTTCCGACTCGCAGCGAGCAACTGTAACATTCCAAGTTTGATTAGCAGGACAATTCTTGGGCGCCTGACGCGAAAAAAACCAGACATCAAGTCCAATTATCAATATTACTAATAATAGAATAGCTAAATAAGTATACTTATTTTTCATAGACCTTAATATGGTTAATTAACTTAACCCTAGTATAGCAAATATTTGCGTTAGAGGCGACTTTAACCAAAATAAAAAACGAGACCCCGGGGGAGTCTCGTGAAAATGTTCGATTAGTAACCGGCTGCATCCAATGCCTGGCCGCCAGCAGTCGCGCCAGCAGTACCCACGGCGGTAGCAACGCCAGCAGTCCAAGCCTGACCTGCAAGCAGGTGAGTCGTGGTGGCTGCAGCATTGTTGAACACCAGCGGTCCAACAAGTCCGCCCCAGAAAGCGCCGGTAACGAGCCAATCGAGGCCAGCGTCCGTAATGACGGTATTCACACTACCATTTTCGCCACCAGCGATCTGCGGTGCTGCGGCCAACGGCTCGGCAGCGACAACAGTACGACCGGCGGATTCAACAACGTCAAATGCCCCCTTGCGAACTGCATCCGGAATAAGCACGAGATTACTCGGCTTGCCCTTCTTGATGGTCTCGCCGACCGCAATGAGCGGCGTGAACGGCAGGATCAAAACGCGGCCGACGGTCGTGGCAAAGCCTTTACCGATATTTTTGACATCGGCAGCTCCGGCGATCGGGGCGGCAAAGGCAAGAACCAGGGCGAGGACGAGGAGGACGGAGAAAGTCTTTTTCATGATCGAATTCCTTCTTCTTGAACGCGGTTATGGTAGCCTCAGCCGCATAGCTTTGGCTTTCTAGAAACCCTGTTCCCCAAATAGAGACAAACACCTCCTTTCTCGGGGACTTAATAACTTTAGCTGCGGTTTCTACTAAAATATACAATGTAGCGATAACTTATCAAAATTACCTGATTATGTCAAGAGTAATTTTAGCTATTTGTTATATTTTTCCGATTATTTATAATATTTAGCTAAATTTAGATAAATTTTCTCTAATATTTGATTGGATACTCATCTTCAATATTCATATATAGATAATAAAAGGCGCTCTGCTAGCAGAGCGCCTTTTATCGTAAGATCTATTCTATGACTAGCTTTGGGTACTTAATTTGGTTAGTAATAGGTTAAATAGGCCATAAAAATCCTGTTGGACCTCGGCCTGACCACTGGCATTAGTGAATTTTTTCCAGGCAGCGTAAATTTCCTCATCATTAATATCGCGAACAGCGTTTTCTAATTGGAGACGTTGGTCGAAGGAAACTGTTTGACCACCTTGGAGCACGTTGGCTACAAACAATTTAGAAAAGGATAACACCTTGGCATTAACTTGTTGCTGACTAATAGTTTTCTGCGCTGCTTGTAATTGCGCCTTTAAGGAAATCGCCTCCCAACCAAAAAATATCAGGCCGGCTAACATTAGGATAAAAACCAGAACACAAAGGACTTGCTTAGTTGTGGACATACTTTTATTTAATTTAATATTTACATTATAACACTTAAATATTTTTTTGGCTTGTGGTTAAGTTTTATTCCGCGGTTCTAAACCACTCTCTTTCTTTTAACCGTAAACAAAACCGCAAAATATAACATCACTAACAGAATTCCGCCGAGTAAAACATTTTGCAAATTCAGCCAACCCAACCATGATGCTTTCGCTTTCATTTCAATATTCATAAAGACACCTTTGTTTTCTTCCACCTTGAAAATTTCACTCTGGTAGTTTCCGTAGTTGCCAGCCGTGGCCGTTAAATAATAATCGCCCGGTGGCACCAAGAAGGCATAACGACCAGTCACATCAGTGGTGTGGGGATTCTCTTGGCGATAGTTGCCAGCTGGCCACAACTCAAATTTCTTGGTTTCAGGATTGAGCCAATAGATTGAAACAATGGCACCAGTAATACGCGCTTCGCTGCCATCACTCAATTTACGGTAGACATAACCTTCTGGATCAACGATTACAATCATACTGACTGTTTCTGGCATGGCTTCCTTATTTTGGTATTCGACAACGGTGCGCAATTCATATTGACCAAGAACTAAAGGAGAGGTGACATCAGCGGTCCAAATGCCATTGGCCGATTCCTTGTATTCGAATTGGGCCAAGACCAAATCAGGTTCCTGTTTATTCTTGTTTGGTGTTGCTGGTACGCTGGCGCTAGTTTCACCGACGTTAACTTCGGCCTTCATTTCCATCGCGCTAGCCGGAGTTGCAATCAGATCCATCGCCGAAAAATCCGAGTCATTCCGGACTTGATCCGGAATCTCGGTGCGACTCAATGCTTTAGGGCTCAGATTCCGGTTCAAGTTTACCCCGTTGGAGACCTTGGGGCCCGGAATGACATCGGGGGACGCCACGCCACTCCCCGTCATTCCCGCGAAGGCGGGAATCCAGGTTGAATTCTTAGGGCTCAGATTCCTGGTCAAGCCAGGAATGACTTGGGATGTACTAGAAGCTTCAGCTTCACCGACATGGTTTGACTTATAAATCAAATAACCCTTAACAGTTGCAGCGGGCTGATCGGGCTTAATGGCCAATGTCAGCGGATGACCTTGGATTGTGTTTAAGGTTTGCAGTGCTGTGCCTTGATTAGAGATTGATAATTTCACATTAAGATCAAGATTGTTCTCTCCCCCTCGAGCAAAAACCATATTAGTTGGAACTTTCTGGCTTTGCGTTTTTGTCAAATCATTAATCTCCAAGTTTGTAATACCTGATAATCCAACCGCTTCAGCAAGACCCGGCAAAGAAACCTTAGCAACTTCCAGTTGTCCGGCATCGCTCATTCTAGTGATGCCAACATTCTTTAAGGCGCTAGCCACCTGCGGGAATTTATTCGCAATATTCATAAAGTCACGAGGCAAAGTAGCAAAGACAAAATCATTCATTGACGGCAAAGTTAAAATCAAATTATGCAGAAAAGCAAATGGCGTCTCTTTCGGCACCGCATTAGCTAGTGGTGGGAAATTCAGTGGCGTTTCTGTTTGCGGACTAAAGAAGCCAACTAAATTAGAGATACCCGCTTTGATTTGATCGCCAACACTAACAGTCGGGACGTTCATCGATGGTAATTTCAAATTAATATTTGCCGAGAAAGCGGGTGAATCTTGGCCAGCGGAATTTAAGAATTTGGTGTAAATGGTATAATCCTTGTTCAAACAACTAGCTTGACCTTGGCACAAGTCATATTCAAATGAAGCTTGCCCAGTTGGTGAGGCAACGAATGGTAAGGTGACGGCATTGTTAAAGTCAGGGTTGGTAGAAATAATAACAGCAGTAGTACCCGGGGTTGGGGTTAATGTAATTGTTACTTTTGGTTTCGTAGTAACTTTAGTTCCGTTGTTAATTGTGATTACTGTTACGCCCTTAGGAGTTGTTGTTACAATCGCAATAGTTGAACTTGTCGTAGTTGGTAAAATAATAACTGGAGCGGGAGTTACTGGCCAGAAAATGAATCCTCCGGGTGGTTGCGGTACGTTATATGTAACGCTAGTAATAGTCTCGACAGTATCCTTGTTACCCAAATAATCTTCACAAGCAAGGTAAACATTTTGCGTGCCATAACTGAAGTTTGGCAAAATACAAGTCATCTGGATGCTATTAGACACAGAGCAAGAATAATCACTTACCATATTATCATATGACTTAGCAGAGAGGGCGAAACGGCAAATGCTTGGCTTATTGGTCGTAAAAGTGACGATCTGACCTGATTTGGCAATGTTACTGCCAATGGCTGGAGTGAGATTGGAGATGACTGGGGTAGCCTTGTCGATGCGAATTAGATTGGAAGTTTTAACGCCTTCGGCGTTGCCCAAATGATCAACAGAATAATATCTTACATACTGTTCAGTAGCAGTTCCACTGGCACCAATAACATTAATACTAGTCGAGGCTACAAGAATAGTCGGTGTGCAAGTACCGTCAGTATCAAGACAATAATATGTGCTAGAAACACCAGAGCCAGTGCCATCAGTAGTAACAAAATTAATTATTTGATCGGCATTCGTCCAAGCGCTAGTGGCATCGTCAGTGGTGGTTGGGGCTATTGCATCGCCAGTGTAAGTAATAGTTGAAGTACCAGTCCCCTGATTGCCAACATTATCTTTAACTCTAGTATTAAAAGTATAATATTCACTATCGTTAACTGACACGGCTGTTTTTTCACAATGATTAGTATTCCAGATTGCGGTGAGCCAATTTACTCCACCATTTAAAGTATATTCGCAAGTGGCAGTATCGACACCACTGGCAGTGTCGGTCGCATAGCCGCCAAGAACGGTGCCGGTGCCTTTGATGTAATTAGCGAAAGTAGTAAATCCGGGAATTGTTGTTGTCGCGACACTTGGTCCGATATAGTCAAAACCCCAATTCAAATTATGGCCGGAATCAGTGGAGTTGCTTTGAACAACTGTTGACCCACCACTAGCATCAGAGTAGGCAACGTTTACATAATTCGCATTAGCTACACCTGCAACATTTAGATACCAAGTACTGGTTGGATTCAGGGCGAGCAGTGAGCCAGCGTGACCAGCCACGTTGAAGTTGCCGCCTACCGTGAGAGTGGAGCCTATGAAACCAGAGGCGATAACATTGGTAACAGTAGGAATCCCAACAGCACCGTTAGCCGGAGTCATACTACCAATAACTGACTCGGCAACATGTTGCCAGTTCAAACCAGTATTGCCTAAAGGCGAAGAAATTAACCAAGCTCTCCAAGCATCACCATACCACCATAAATAATACGTTCCATTTGTATAATACGGTCTAGCAGCTCCCGATTTGGTATACATCCCACCATAAGTATAAACCCCGGTTGCATCTGGTGTTAAGGTACCTGTCACTTGCATTTGATTATAATAAACAGAAGAATTCAAACCCGAAGCGGTCACCTGCGCACCGTCGGCAATAGTGAAATTACCAGCAGTATTAATATTCCACCCCGCAGGATTCAAAGTGCCGGCTGTATGATTAAACGCACCGGTTGTCACCAAGTTATCTGCCAAAGTCATTGTGCCTGATCCAGAATGAGTTAGATTATAGAATAACTGTCCGTTAGAAGTAATCGGCTGAGTGCTGGTGCCATTAAGATTTAGAGTTGATGAGCCAGGAGTGACAGTGATACCAGTAAAGTTGATATTGCCAGAGACACTTAAATTAGAATTATTTAAAATAATTAAATTACCAGAGGTATCTCCCGAGTTTGCTCTGCCAAAGCTTGTAATATTGGCAGCTCCATTCAAGGTTAATTTACCATATTGGCCAGTGGCAATACTTCGTCCAAATGTTACCGCTCCAGCGGTGAGGGTGTTATTACCCATATCTACGGCTCCGACACCGGAACCATACGATTCAATATTGAAAATACGTGATCCAATATTTAGATTACCCGTAAAAGTAACCGTAGCCGTAGGATTAGGCCGAACACTAAAATTACAATTCGTAGTCAAGGCAGATTGATTTATGTTGTTCGAACTCATAATCCAAAGTATACCTGAACCCGAATATGATCCGCTTCCACTTATTGGGTTATCGCTGCTAGGAGAAAAAACAATAAAATCATTACTAGTTGCTAAGGTGCCGTTATTAACTAAGGCCCTGGCCGTCACTTGGTCGCTTAAAGTGGTAGTAACTCCATTATTAATAATATAGGTTTTAAAGGCATTGTTTGAATTTGCATTGCCCACTGCTCCACTCGCGCCTTGAATCCAGCTTCCGGACGAGGTCAGAAGTCCAGCAATGTTAGGTATTGAGATGTTTCCATTTACAGTAACTGTCTTGCCATTATCAATAAGAGTTCCCTGCGTTAATGTCGTGCTAGTCGCCACAAAATTATCGCGCAAAGTCCAGGCGCCACCGACGCCATTGAATTGAACGGCATTAAAAGGCACAGAAGATGAGCCAGTGGTAATAGTCATGCCAGTTGAGGCTGAATTGAAGATAACCGTTGAACTCGCAGCGATAAACGTCGATGAGGCGGTACCATTCCCAAAGTTAAGCCAGTTTCCTCCGACGGTAATTATTGAATTACGTGTACTGGTCGAACCACTAGTGGCGTCTAAGGTTTTACGGCCGGAGTCAGAGCCTAAACCGATTTGTAAATTTCCTCCTACTGTTAAGTTGTATCCATTAGTTTTCCAGGTAGAAACTTTTGCGGCAGTGTAAGTCAGATTCAAAAAATGTCCAGTGTTAATTACTATGTCTCCCATTTGGGTAACGATTGGAATTCCACCATTTCCACTTAAACTAATATTACAATCAAACCCATTGGTCAGAGTAGGTATATTGACATTACCATCCTCATAAAAATTAATACTATTAATACTCAAACTCGAACTAGCATTAAAACTTAAAGGATTTTGTGATGCGGGGAAATTTATGTAACCCGTTGCACCCGTCAAAGTTCCAGAACCAATTGTTAATATATTTCGAATAGCGATACCAGAAGGCAAGGTGGTTATATTTCCATATTGACCAGTAACTAAATTATTAAATCCGTTGGCATAAACAGCAGACAAATTATTATAAGTTAAAGTGTTAGTGCCATTAAGCGTTGTAGTGGCATTATTAAACTGTCCCGAATCTAATGTTCCATCAGCAGTAAAATTACCATTACCATTCAAAGTGATAGTTGAGTTTCTGGCAATAAATCTAGATGAAGTCGTTTGTGAGAAATCACCGTTAACTGGGCTAGCACTACCAATTGTCACTGAATAGTTGCTACCCGACTTAGAGTCCAAAGTGCCAGCAGTCAAAGTGAGATTATGAGCGACCACTAATCCATCTTGTAAAGTGTAAGTTCCACCAATTCCATTTTGCATCAGATTATAAAAACTTGACCCACCAGAAGTGATCGTGCCAGAGCTACTCGTACCCATAAATGTCACCGTTGATGATCCGGAAATAAATGAATCATTATTGATATAATTGCCAGTTATATAAATATTAGAAGTACCGGCATCAACAGTATTATGAACAACTCCGTTGCCAGTCATAATATTTATACTGCCAGTAATAGTTACATTTGAATTATTGAGTATAAGTTTTCCCGCTCGACTTGTATTTGAATCACCAACAGTTACATCACCATTAACCGTTAAAGAATAACTGCTTGTAGCATTAGTATCTAAGGTATCAATATAACCGGACTGAGCATGAACATTAAGAGATGTGGCGGTCACCGAGCCTTGAAGGGTGTACTTATTACTGCCTGCAGTGCCGGAGGCAATAACAAGATTCTTATAATATGCTGATCCAGCAATATTTGCAGGTCCGGACTTCCTATAATAGACGTTCGTTGGCAATAAGGTGGGCGTTCCGTTTAGAACTAACGGCGTACTATTGGTGCCACTATATAACTCAAAATCGCTCCCACCACTAACCCCTCCGCCATACCCAACAGTTCCAATTGTACAAACATTTACTATATATTGACCTCCACTTGTCAGGGCGGTCGTATTGCCATTTTGACCAATCACTAAATCATAAAACCAGGACCGCGAGGCGGAATAACCTGTTCCTGTGTTAAGACTACCACTGCCCGTTAGTGTCACAATTGATTTACCATAAGTAAAAGTAGCTGTGGGCGCACTTGCATCCCAACTACCACTTAAAGTAATTTTAGAAATTCCTGATGCAATAACAGATCCGCCCGCACCAATAATTAAGTTGGTGGTTGTCCAGCCAGTACTTGTTGAAGCGCCAATAGTTAAAGTGCCATTAACAGTGGAGGTGCCCGCGATGGCCAAATTGTAAACACCAACAGCTAAAGTTGCGCCGGTGTTAATTATAATAGTGTTGGCTGAAGTGGAAGTGGTAAGTACTGGTTGGTTGGTAGTGCTCGCGATTACGACATTGTCAGTGACGTTTGGCACATAACCCAGGTCCCAATTCCCTGCCGTGTTCCAGTCAGTGCTCGAGGCACCAGTCCAGGTGACAGTCGAAGCTGGGAAAGTGATGTTAGTGTTGTTACTTAAGTTTTTGGAGTTAGTGGCGATAATCGCTCCGACAGAACTATTAACCGCATCAGAAATATTTAAGAAATTCAAAACTGCCGCTCCCAAAGGATTTATAAACCAAGCAGTACCAGGAACAGAAGAAACCAAGGTCAGCAATTGGCTGGCGGCACCTTGCAAAGTGAGTGCGCCAGCAATAATTTGAGTTTTGGCGGCTTCAAAAGTTAGCGTCGCGGCGGTTGTGACAGTTTTGACTAGATTATAGAAAGTGGTCGAACCCATAATCGCTTGAGCGGCGGCGCCAATCAAATTGACGGTGCTGGTGCCATGGGCAAAGGTTGCGGTATTATTCCAAGTCCCGCCAACATTAATCACTTGTCCATTAGCATCAAGAACACCGCCCGAGTTGGTGAGGTCATTAGTGACGGTTAAAGAACTAGTAGCGAGTTGCAAAGTGCCAGCACCGGAGTGAGTCAGATTATAGAAAGTGCTGCTGCCGGCATTAAGTATTTGCGTGCCGGAGGTTTTGTTGAAAATGACAGTAGAGCTGACGGCTGTAAACATGCCGGTGTTAAGCCAATTACCTGCAGTGGTGATTGTTGAGCCAGCGACGAGCACACCCGTAGGTCTAATTTGCACATAACCACCAACTGTAAGACTGGTTCCACTAGCGTTAAGAACTTGGGTTCCAGTAATACTTGATATATTCAAATATCCACCAATCGCCCAGGGAGCAGTCATAGTCACAGTACTATCCCAGCCAGAAATATCAATATTACCAGTCATATTAATCGCACCCTGCTGATGACTGACATTATTTACGATACTAAGTCTACCCAAGATATCAGAACCACTGCCCATAACTATAAAATTATCAACATTAGCCGCTCTGATTTGTATGCTCCGAGCCGTCGATCCTGATGTATCTATTTTAGCATTAGTGCCTAAGACCAACTTCTTGGCAGTCACCTGGCTCCAACCAGCGCTCTCCGGATCGACAACTGTCACCGTCACTCCATTGGCAAGTTGGTATACTCCAAAAGAATAATAATTATAATTATCCATCGACGCTTCCCCACTGGCCGTATGCGTCCAAGTACCGCTTGAGGTTAAACCATCCCAAGCGTTATAAATATAGACGTTAGACATGTTAACATTGCGTCCGGCATCATTTAATGAACCATCCAACAATTTTACCGTAGTCGCCGTCAAATCATCTTGCAACGTCCAAGCCCCGCCAGTGCCATTCAAAAAGACATTATAAAAAGCTGAGGTCGAAGAGCCGGAAGCGATTGTCTTACCGGTTGATGTCGCGTTGAAAATTACCGTTGAACTCCCGGCAACAAAGGTTGATGAGGCTGTACCGTTACCAAAGTTTAACCAATTGCCACCAACAGTAATAGTTGAAGTACGATTGCTTGATCCGCTGGCATCTAATTTCATTAAGGCCGATGCCGCGTTGGCGCCGATGGTCAAATTGCCACCAACAGATAAATTATAGCCCGCAGTATTCCAAGTTGCTGGTGATGTTCCGTCAATAATGCGTCCGACATTAAAATTGTGCGGATAATTAATCACTACATTGCCAGTCTGTGACAACGTAGCATAATAATAAAGCTCGACATCAGAGTCATAGCCATTGGTAAGGGCGGGAATCATCAAATTTGATCCCGAACCAAAGAAAGAAATTTTGGAAACAGAAATTCTTGAACTCGTTTCAAAGATAAACGGAACCGGACTTCTGGTAAACAACAAATGACTGCCAGTCAAAACACCAGTTCCAATAGTAGTGTTTGATTTAATGCCGATGTCAGTCGCGATGGTGGTGGTGTTGCCATTTTGGCCGGCCACCAAAACGCCAAAGCCTTGATTTTGCGGTGTACTAACAGAATTATACGCCAGAGAATTATTACCATTCAAAACCAAGGTGGCATTATTATATTGAGAAATTGCCACTGATCCATCACCCGTAAACGTGCCATTGCCGTTAATAGTTATCAGCGACGTTCCGGCCAAAAATTTGGAAGTTGAATTGGATTGATCGTAATTACCAGAAAGCGTGACTTTGGAATAAGTTCCGGAGAGAGAATAATAAATACCTGAAGCCGTCACATTGGCAAGCGTGGCGGTGCCAGAAGAACCGCCTCCGGTTGCCGCATAAGTTTGCACTGGATTAACGCCGCCGCTATTGCCAGCCCATCTAGGATCGCTTGATCCATTACCACCGGGCAAACCATTACGGAATTTCCAATTAGAATCAGCGGTGTCAAACCAGAAGTACCAATAAATTTGAGTTCCACTGCCATTATCATGAGTTGTATTGCTCTTGTAATACGGCATGGAATTATACATTCCACCAACTGAATAAGTTCCAGTGATATCCGGGCTCAAAGTTCCGGTCACCGACACTTGACTATAATAAACAGTGGAATTAGCAGTCGAAGATGCAGTACCACCCGCGCCAATCGTTAAATTGGTCGTTGTCCAGCCGGTCCCGGCAGAAGCATCAATCGTCGTGGTAGCACTCGTGACGGCCGAATTTCCCGTAACCGCCAAATTTTTGGTGCCAATGTTTACAGTGCCAGCACTAATATTCAAATTATTACCAACAATCAAATTATCTTGCAACGTCCAAGCGCCACCAACACCAGTGAAATTCACATTGTAAAAAGGAGAATTGTTTGCGCCGGAAGTAATAGTTCTACCGGTTGTGGTCGAATTGAAAACAACAGTAGAGCTTGCCGCGATAAACAAAGACGAAGTGGCACCACTGCCATAATTTATCCAATTACTACCAATAGTAATTGTAGAATTGCGTCCGCCCGAGCCAGTGGCATCAAGTTTTTTGAGTCCAGTGTCATTGCCCGCCCCGATTTGCAAATATCCACCGACAGTGAGATCGTAGCCATCAGTATTCCAAGCAACCGAAAGCGCCGGATTGCTATTGGCGGTAACCAGCAAATGTTTATTGGTCTTTAAAGTAATGTTGCCTGTTTGAGTAATGGAATAACCATTGACGTAAGCATAAATATTGCAATCATAACCACTGGCTAAAGTTGGAATTGTTCGATTAGATCCGCCATAAAAATATAGTGAGCCGATTGAGAGTCGAGAATTAGCATCAAAGCTGAGTGGGTTTGCGCCACGTAACCAGATATCAAAATTATTTGAAACTAAGGCACCCGAGCCAATTGTTAAGACGCTACTAACGTCCAGCGTGCTCGCTAAGGTGGTGGTGCTCCCGCCTTGGCCTACAGTGAGATTTCTAAAACCATTATCATAATAAGCCGAATTATTATTGTACGTCAAAGTATTGTTACCATTTAAAACCAAAATTGCACTATTATATTGTGTTCCATCCAATGTACCATCGGCAGTAAAATTACCGTTACCGTTTAAAGTAATCGTGGAACTGCGTGCCAAAACTTTGGTTGAGGTGGCTGATTGATTATAATTACCACCAATCGTGATTGGATTATTGCTACCAGATTTTGTATCAAGTGTGCCTGCGTTAATTGTCAAATTATTATTAACAACCAATGCATCCTGTAAAGTTGTGGTGCCAGTACTACTTAATGTTAAATTATAAAAAGCTGAAGTTGAGGAACCTGAAGTGATTGTACCCGTCCCACTAGTGCCGGTCATAATCACAGTTGAACTGGCAGCGATAAATGTTGATGAAGCGCTACCATTGCCATAATTGAGCCAATTGCCACCAACAGTGATTGTCGAAGTGCGATTACCTGCTGCCGAATAATTTGTAGCATCTAACTTTTTAAGACCAGTATCTGCACCGGCACCAATATTCATAGAACCAGGCACAGTTAAATTATAACCATCAGTTTTCCAAGTATTAACAGTGGAAATACTACCTTCTCCGTTTATTTTTAGGGAGTAACCGCTATTTAGCACAACATCCCCAGTTTGGGTCACTGAAGATCCACTAAGTTGCACTTGTATGTTACAATCATAACCCCTACTGAGGGTTGGTATAGTTTGATTAGAACCATAGAATACCAAATACGAAGTAATTAATCTTGAATTAGGGTCAAAACTTAGGGGATTTGCCCCACGGAGATACAAGTACCCACCGCCAAAACTTAGCGTTCCAGAACCAACACTTAAAGTGTTACGCATAGCCAAATAGGTAGTGATAGTTGTAACATTTCCATTTTGTCCCAGGATTAAATTATTAAACCCATTACTATAATATGTATTATTGTGGTTATAGGTTAGTGTGCTGGTCCCATTTAAAACCAAACTCGCATTATTATATTGACTAGCATCTAAGGACCCATCAGCCGTAAAAGTGCCATTACCGTTAACTGTAATTAATGCGGAAGCGGCGAGGAATTTCGATGAGGTAGCAGATTGATCATAATTGCCGGAGATTGTAATTTTGGAATTATCCAACCTAGCGTATTCGCCTGAGGCGGTAACATTCGTGACGGAGGCATTGCCAGTAGCAGAACCATTAGGAGAATACGGATTTCCAGCAATTTGCGTACCATCAATTGTAGCGTTATACCGCCAAGACGGTGACGTCCCATCTCCGATTGCCTGACTAATCAAATATCTAACGCTAGAGTACTCAAATCGTGAAATATACCAATTATCACTTCCCCGTCTATAATATGGTCGCCCATTATAGCTGCCCGCCACCGTATAAGTCCCAGTCACATCAGGACTCAAAGTTCCACTCACCGTCACCTGATTATAATAGATGGTTCCAGCAGCTGTCGAAGAAACAACTCCGCCGGCGCCGATCGTCAGATTATTAGTCGTCCAGCCAGTACCCGATGACACCCCAATTGTTGTGGTGGCGTTAGTAACGGTAGAGTTGCCAGTAACTGCTAAATTATTTGAACCAACGTTTAAAACGCCAGCGACAACATTCAAATCGCCAAGTACACTAAAATTATCTTGCAAGGAATAAGCTCCACCTGTGCCGGTAAAGTTCACGTTATAAAAAGCCGAGGTAGATGAGCCAGAAGTAATCGTTTTTCCCGTTGTCGTTGAATTGAAAATAACAGTAGAGCTAGCAGCTATAAAAGTTGATGACACCGAACCATTACCATAATTGAGCCAATTACCACCAATAGTGATGATAGAATTGCGAGAACTAGTAGCAGCACTAACTGCATTTAACACTTTTAAACCTGAATCAGCTCCATTACCAATCGTAAGATTGCCACCAACCGTTAGGTTGTAACCCGCCGTATTCCAAGTATTTATTGATCCAACATTATTGCTAACCGATAAGTTATGGGGCGCATTAATTGTTAAATTATTAGTCTGGGTGACTGTGGCGGCGAATTGAAAAGCTATATCACAATCATATCCCTTAGTCAGTGACGGTATCGTGGTATTAGTAGAGGAAAAAACCAAACTGCCGATTGATATCACTGAGTTCGCAGTATCAACTGCCAATCTAGCTGTCATAAATGTAATACCATTGCTACTCGTAAAAGTTCCAGAACCAACAGTCAAAGTATCCAAAACACTTAAGCCACTAGCTAAAGTAGTAGTCGCACCAAATTGACCAACTGTTAAATTATTAAAACCTCGATACCACCAGCCATTTAGATTATTATAAGCTAGAGTATTAATACCATTTAAGACCAAATTCGAGCTATTTAACTGTGTTGAATCTATTGAGCCATCGGCTGTAAAATTTCCATTGCCGTTTAATGTAATAATCGAACTTCTAGCAGAAAACTTCGATGAAGTTGTTTGCGAAAAATCACCATTAACCGGATTGGCACTGCCGATCGTTACCGCATAACTATTACCACTCTTAGTATCCAAGGTTCCATTAGCAAGAACAAGATTATGGGTTACTGTCAGCGGATCCTGTAGCGTATATGTGCCGCCAATACTATTAATCGTCAGATTATTAAACTGGGCAGGCACTACGCCTGAAGTTATTGTTCCATTAGCACTCGCACCTATCAGTACTACCGTAGAGCTACCAGCCACGAATTGCGACGGTACTGTTCCATTGCCATAGTTAGTAAAATTACCACCGATTGTGATGGTAGAGTCACGTCCCCCAACGCTGGTCGCGTCGAACTTTTTAAGGCCAGAATCAGAACCGGCCCCGATTAGTAAATTGCCTCCAACTGTCAAGTTATAGCCAGCTGTCGCCCAAGTAGAAGTTCTATTAGCTGTATTTGAAAGCTGCAAAGAATTACCTCCATTTAATGTAATGTCCCCGCCTTGCGTTACTGTCATTGGTGTTCCCGTTAAAAGGAAGCTAACGTTGTATCCTTTATTTAAGGTTGGCACAACTACATTACCACCATAAAACCAAAATATTCCACCGCCAACCACAGATGAATTAGTCGCATCAAATACTAAGGGAGTATTGCCTGTGAACAAAACCGAATATGTATTAACATTAAAAGCTCCGGTGCCGACAGTAACTGTATTATTGATTCCAATACTAGAAAGCAAGGTTGAAGTACTGCCATTTTGGCCAACGGTCAGATTATTAAAACCAGTCCCGGCGATGTTTCCTCCCAGACCAGTTAATGTGACAGAATTATTACCGTTTAAAATTAAGGTTGCTCCTGAATACTGATTGGCCGTCAGCGTGCCATCACCAACAAAATTTCCATTGCCATTCATGGTGATAACTGAACTACGCATCAATGCTCGCGAACTAGAGGCCGCCTGATTATAATTACCACCAATTGTGATTGGACTGCTACTCCCAGACTTTGTATCAAATGTGCCAGCACTAATAGTTAAATTATTTGTCACCACCAAAGCATCTTGTAAAGTGGTGGTGCCAGTACCACTTAATGTCAAATTATAGAAAGCAGAATTCGTCGCACCGGAAGTTATTGTTCCGCCCGCGCCAGTGCCCGTCATCACAACAGTTGAACTGGCAGCGATGAAGGTTGACGCGGCACTACCATTACCATAATTCGTCCAATTACCTCCAACAGTGATAGTTGAACTAGCGTTAACATCCGCATTATTATAATTTGTTGCATCTAGCCTTTTAAAACCAGAACTTGAATCTGAACTTTGACCTATTTGAACACTACCTCCAACAGTTATATTATAACCATTGGTTTTCCAAAAGACAGGATTTGTAGCTGAACCATCACCATTAATTATGAGATGATATGGAGCATTAATTTTAATATTTCCTGTTTGAATTATCGATTTAATACCAGTAATTCCGCCACCAGCATAGAGATACTGGCCTACCAGAGAACAATCATAACCATTTACAAGTGGTGGGATTGTTTGATCCGTTCCATTATAATTAATAAATTTTAGTGAACCAATTGAAAGATGAGAGTTAACATCGAAGCTAAGTGGGTTGACACCTGCTAAATACAAGTTTTGATTAGAGCCGGAAGTTAGCGCGCCAGAACCAATTGTTAATACTGATTGAACTGCAAAAGTTGAATTTAATGTTGTAGTGGAGCCACCCTGACCAGTGATTAGATTATTAAACCCATTACGATAATACTGCGCTAGATTATTATAAGTTAAAAAATTTATTCCATTTAGTTTAATTGTAGCGCCATTATATTGCGCCTGATTAACCGTTCCATCAGCCGTAAAAGTGCCATTGCCGTTAACCGTAATAAATGTGGAAGCGGCAAGGAACTTCGATGAGACGTTCGACTGATCAAAATTACCAGCTATAGTGACTTTAGAATTGTCCCATCTGATATATTCGCCCGAAGCGGTTACGTTGCTTACATCTACGGATCCAGTGGCTCCATTTAACAACCCGGTATAATGGGCGTTCGGAGTCAAAGTCGAGTTTCCATACCACCTAACTCCGCCACCGTTCGGAAAGGCTAGACTTATACTCCACTTTGTACCTGCGGTCCAATAAATTGAATAGGCGCTATCGCCATTTCTGAGATAATAAGGCATTCCGTTATAAAGCCCGGCCACTGTATAGGTGCCATTAGGGCTAGTTGGACCGCCATCCCCACTCACCGTCACCTGATTATAATAAATAGTTCCAACTGCAGTTGAAGAAACCGTACCGCCGGCACCTATCGTCAAATTTACTGTCGTCCAACCAGTAGATGTCGCAATTCCCATTGTTGTTGTACCATTCACCAAAGAATTGCCACCAACCGCTAAATTATAAACACCAAGCGCCACCGTACCAGTCGCTACCGTAAAGTTTCCGGTAGTAGTCGCGTGGTTGGCCATGGTCCAAGTACCGCCGTTGCCGTTGAAATACACGTTCGCATAAGTGTTGCCGGCAGCCAGGCCAGAATAAGTGCTGGTTCCATAATAATAAACTAGACCGCCATTAGCAGAATCATTGGTAAGCCCGGTCAAAGTTTCGTTGCCCACTAATTTAAGTGTCCCGCTATTAGTAAACCCACCAACTAGAGTTAAATTCTGACCATTTAAATCTAAAACCGCACCGGAGTTGATCGTCAGATTATTGGCGGAAGTAGAAGTTGAGAGTACCGGTTGATTAGCGACATTAGGAATCGTTACATTGTCGGTTATGTTTGGAACATAACCAACATCCCAATTGCTAGCCGTATTCCAGTTGGTACTTGAAGCGCCGGTCCAAGTAACTGCTGTAGCTGAAAAAGTAAAATTAGTATTGTTGCCGGAGTTTTTGGAGTTGGTAGCAATAATTGGACTAGACGAACTATTAACTCCATCGGAAATGTTTAGGAAGTTTAAAACAACTGAACTTAATGGATTAATAAACCAAGCCGTTCCCGGAATCGATGAGACTAAGGTTAACAATTGATTAGCGGCACCTTGTAAAGTCAAAACGCCGGCAATAATTTGCGTTTTCGCGGCTTCAAAAGTGAGAGTTGCCGCAGCGGTAACGGTTTTAACTAAGTTATAAAAAGTTGTGGAACCCATGATGGCTTGAGATAAGCCAAACAGTGTGACGGTGCTCGTGCCATGCAAATAGTTAGCGGTATTATTCCAACTACCACCAACGTTGATATTGAAACCATTGGCATCAAAAGTGCCGGCAGAGTTTACAAAATTATTGGTGATGGTTAAATTATTGACTAATAACTGTAAGGTACTCGAGCCAGAGTGAGTTAGATTATAGAAAGTTGATGAAGCATAATTACCGCCAGCCGTAAGTGTTTGTGTGCCTGATGTTTTGTTAAAAATAACCGTTGAGCTAGCCGCGATAAATCGAGATTCTTGCCCAGCTGTACCATTACCATAGTTGAGCCAATTGCCCCCAATAGTAATAGTTGAAGTACGAGTGCTGGTCGCACTAGTGGCGTCGAGAGTTTTGAGAGCAGAATCGGAACCTTGACCAATTTGAAGGTTGCCACCAACAGTTAAATTATAACCATCAGTTTTCCATGATTCGGCCCTATTTGTTGTACCATAACCATTAATTATAAGATTCTTCGGATAATTAATGACAATATTTCCCAATTGCATGACTGTTTGATTAACACCAGTCACATAGACATTGGTATCATAGCCATTAACGAGTGGCGGCATGTTTTGAACACCACCGAGTTTATAAAGTCTAATTTCTGTCACTGTCAAATGTGAGCCCGAATCAACTATTAGTGGATTAATTCCGGGAAGCTCAATTGCCACACCCGTCAAGGTGCCCGATCCAATTGTAATCGTTGAAATAAAAGCCATTGTCCTGCTAACTGTGGTGACACTACCATTTTGTCCGCCAGTCAAGAAGTTAACTCCATTATTATATGCCGCCGTCAAATTATTGTAAGCCAAGGTATTGGTTCCATTCAAAACCAAACTCGCCCCATTGTACTGAGTTGACAACAAGGTTCCATCTGCCAAAAAATTACCATTTCCATTTACTGTAATCAACGAAGAAGCGGCAAGGAATTTGGAGGAGGTGTTGGATTGGTCATATGTTCCATTAACGGTGACTTTGGAGTTATCTAATCTGGTGTATTCTCCGGAAGCAGTGACGTTAGCGACAGAGGCGGTGCCGGTATATGCACCTGCCGGTTTATAATTCCCGCCAGCCAATGGAACGCCATTGGTTGTGCCTTGCCACCAGCTATCAGGATTCTGCCAATTGGTATTTGTCTCAATATTCCATTGCCAACCACTACCTTGCCAAATATACCAATTATCCGTTCCCCGTCGATAATAAGGATAACCATTGAACACACCCGCAACCGTATAAACTCCAGTTGCATCTGGACTAATTGCCCCACTCACCGTTACTTGATTATAATAAACAGTCCCGGCAGCCGTCGACGAAACAACGCCACCTGCACCAATCGTCAAATTATTAGTTGTCCAACCAGTTCCGGCGGAGATACCGATAGTCGTGGTGGCACTCGTGACAGTCGAGTTGCCTGAGACTGCCATATTGTTAGTACCAATCGCCAAAGTGCCAGCTGAAACATTCAAATCACCCAGCGCAATAAAATTATCTTGCAAAGTCCAAGCACCGCCAACACCGGTAAAGCTGACGTTATTAAAAGCCGAGTTGGTTGCACCAGAGGTAATAGTTCTGCCAGTTGTGACAGAATTGAAAACAACCGTCGAGCTAGCAGCCGCAAAAGTTGATGAGGCTGTGCCATTACCATAGTTAATCCAACTTCCACCGACCGTGATCGTCGAATTGCGTGTTGAGGTCGCGCCACTTGTGGCATCAAGCGTTTTACGTCCAGTATCGGCACCAGCACCGATTTGCAGATTACCGCCAACCGTCAAGTCATATCCATCGGTCTTCCAAACTTCGACCCAAGCTGTTCCTCCCCCATCGCCGTCAATATTCAAATTTTTGCCGGAATTAATAACTACATTACCCGTTTGGGTAACGCTGTTTCCGGTTCCCGCAGAAATTCGAATATTACTGCTATAGCCATTTACTAAAGTGGGAATCGTTTGAGCGCCACTGCGTTGGAATGACAAGGAATTTACGGCCACTCTCGAACTAGTATTGAAGGTAAGCGGATTAGGGCCAGTCAAATATATTTGCCCATTGCCCGGCCCAACCAAAGCGCCGGTTCCGACGGTGACATTATTGATGCCAGCATAAAAATTTCCAGACAAGGTTGTGGTACTACCACCTTGGCCAGTGATTAAGGTGTTAAATCCATTGGCCCAACTGCTAGCCAAATTATTATAAGTAAGTGTGTTGTTGCCATTAAGCGACACCGTGGCATTATTGTATTGCGTTTTTTCTTGTGTTCCATCGGCAGTGAAAGTGCCATTGCCGGTTTGAGTGATAAGCGACGAGGCAGCGAGGAATTTGGATGAAGTAGCTGACTGGTCAAAATTGCCAGCGATAGAAATTTTGGAATTATTCAGCCTAGTGTATTCGCCTGAAGCTGTGACGTTAGCAACACCAGCATTACCGGTCGCTCCACTTTCGGGATTATAATTACCCGGCACAATATACTTCTCGCCAGTGGGGTTGTGATACCAATTGGGAGTACCGCTGTATGGCTGATTGGTAGCCACATTATACCATCCACCTGAATACATCTGGACATAGAAACTATCGGATCCTCTTTGATAATACGGATAGCCAAGATACATTCCTTTAACGGTGTAAGTACCACTCGCATCCGGATTCAAAGTGCCAGCCACCGTCACTTGATTGTAATAAATAAGACCAACAGCCGTCGAAGAAACAACACCACCCGCGCCAATAGTTAAATTATTGGTCGTCCAACCGGTACTCGAAGAAACCCCAATAGTCGTGGTGGCGTTAGTGACAGTTGAGTTACCTGTGACTGCCAAATTGTAATTGCCAACATTTACCGTGCCAGCAACAACATTCAAGTCACCGCCAATAACCAAATTATCTTGCAAAGTATAGGCGCCACCAACACCAGCAAAATTTACATTATAAAAAGCCGAGTTGGTCGCACCAGAGGTTATGGTTTTACCAGTCGTGGTTGAGTTAAAAATAACAGTCGAACTCGCCGCAATAAACGTTGAAGAAGCAGAGCCATTGCCATAATTAAGCCAGTTACCACCAATGGTGATGGTGGAGTTACGACCGCCAGAACCAGTGGCATCAAGTGTTTTGAGACCAGTATCGTTACTTGCACCGATTTGGATATTACCACCAACAGTTAAATTGTAACCGTCAGTATTCCATGTGTCCTTTCGATTTCCCTGACTGAGATATATTGAATATGGGGAATTAATAACCACATTGCCCGTTTGGGTAACTCGATGATTTGAGGCTGGATCCCAACCAAACAAATAAATATTACAATCATAACCATTAACTAGTGTTGGAATATTCTGAACGGCATTACCAGCAAAAAAATTAATACTCGCCACCGAAAGATGTGAGGCAACATTAAAACTTAGGGTGTTAAGCTGATTATCTAACCATAATTGAACTGCACCGGTTAAGGTTCCTGAACCAATTACTACCGAAGTCACGGCAATTCGTCCATCAAAAGGTGCTACTAGAGTTGTAGTATTTCCATTTTGGCCCACGGTTAATACGGAAAATCCATTGGCGTATCCAGGCGTCAAATTATTATAAGTAAGTGTATTTATTCCATTAAAAACTCCTGTCGCATAATTAAGTTGCGTCGAATCTATTGTTCCGTCAGCAGTAAAATTTCCATTGCCATTCAAAGTAATAATTGAACTGCGTGCTGAAAATTTTGATGAGGTGGTTTGCGAGAAATCACCATTGATCGGACTTACACTACCAATCGTTACCGGATAATTACTTCCAGATTTAGTGTCAAGTATGCCTTTTGTCAATGTCAGGTTATGATTAACCACGAGCGCATCTTGCAAAGTTGAGGTACCATTATTATTAATTATCAGATTATTGAAAGGTGAATTTAAAGCGCCAGAAGTGACGGTGCCTGTGCCAGTCAAGACTACTGTAGAGCTAGCCGCAATAAATGTTGACGAAGCGCTACCGGTACCCAAATTCTGCCAATTGCCACCGACGGTGATTATTGAATTACGAGTACTGGTTGAGCCACTGGTGGCGTCAAGCGTTTTGCGGCCAGAGTCATTGCCTTGTCCGATTTGCAGTTTGCCACCGATCGTCAAATTATAGCCGTCAGTTTTCCAAGTTTCGCTAACTGACAATTGCCCATCACCAGTAAGATACAAATAATGACTGCCATTAATAATGATATCACCAGTCTGTGTGACTACTTGCGTATCAAAATCAGTAACAATTGAACAATCATAGCCTTTCGTTAAGGTTGGAATTACTTGAGTGGAGCCCCAGAAAATTAAACTATAAACAGAAACTGCCGAGTTGGCGGTATCAAAGACGAGCGGAATTGCTCCACTTAAATAAATACTATAACCTCCGCCTGTCACTGTACCAGAACCAACAGTCAACGAATTACGTGCGTTAAAACTAGAAGCGATTGTTGTGGTGGCACCACCTTGGCCAGCCGTAAAATTCTTAATACCATTTTGCCAAAAACTTGCCAGATTATTATAAGTAAAAGTATTGGTTCCGTTTAATACAACTGACGCGCTATTTAACTGAGTTGATAACAAAGTACCATCAGCTGTAAAATTGCCATTACCATTTACAGTCACCAAAGTTGAAGCCGCAATAAACCTTGACGAGGTAGCTGACTGATCAAAGTTTCCATTGACGTTGATTTTAGAATTATCTAAGCGGGTATATTCACCTGAGGCGGTGACGTTGGCGATTATTGGTGCCCCTGTATAAGGAGCAACAGAATAATACGTTCCTACCAAATTTGTTGCTTGAGCCCAATATCCGCCTCCATCAAATGGCAAGGAGTCAGTGAAAATCCAATTGCCTAAATTATTCCAATATATATAATAACCAGTTTTTGAATAATATGGGCGTCCATTAAGAGTCCCAGATATCATATAAGTCCCACTCGCATCCGGACTCAGTGTTCCACTCACTGTCACTTGATTATAATAAACCGTGCCAGCGGCAGTAGATGATACAACCCCATTAGCGCCAATAGTTAAATTATTAGTCGTCCAGCCAGTACCGGCGGAAACTCCAATGGTAGTGGTCGCATTAGTAATAGTCGAGTTGCCGGTGACAGCCAGATTATTAACTCCAATTGCCAATGTGCCTGCCGCTACATTCAAGTCTCCTGTGACACTTAGATTATCAGCGAGAGTATAAGTGCTGCCACTACCATTAATAGTAAGATTATTAAAAGCGGAAGTTGATGAACCAGAAGTGATAGTGCGACCAGCAGAAGCAGCATTTAAAATAACTGTCGAACTCGCAGCGATAAACGTTGATGAGGCGGTGCCATTACCATAGTTATACCAAATGCCACCAACAGTGATGGTTGAGCTCGCTACAGAGTTGGGATTAGTATAATTGGTGGCATCAAGTTTTTTGAGGCCAGTATCTGCTCCCATACCAATTTGAATCATGCCACCAACAGTGAGATTATAGCCATTAGTATTCCACGTAGCCGGTTGAGAAGCGAGCCCGCCGGCTGTCACCGATAGATAATGTGTGCCATTGATGACAATGTTGCCAACTTGAGTCGCTATCGATCCAAGATGTACCAGCAGATTACTATCATAACCATTAGTAAGTTCGGGTATATTCTGAATTCCGAAAACAAGCGGAAAAAGATAGATATTAAAATTTGAAATTTTTGAATTAGCATTAAAACTAAGCGGATTACTACCTCTTAAGAGCAGAGCTGTACCGCCCCCGTTACGAGTCAATTCGCCCGACCCGATTGTTAATGTCGAAATAATTCCCACGCCATTGGTTGTCGATACCGTTGTAATATTACCGTTCTGACCAACAATTAAATTATTTAAACCATAAGCATTATTTGAAAGATTAAAATAACCAAAAGCATTCGTTCCATTCAAAATCAAACTAGTTCCATTATACTGAGTCGAATCTTTTGTCCCGTCAGCGGTGAAAGCGCCATTGCCGTTGACGGTTAAAAGAGATCCGCCAGCCAAAAATTTTGATGAGGTGGCTGATTGATCATAACTACCAGAAATCGTAACCTTTGATTGACTCACGGGATAAATACCAGAAGAAGCGACATTAGCAATGGTAGTTGTACCAACAGAAAGAGGAGAATCCCCCGCGACGATTGTGTAGGTTCCGATAACAGCTAACTCAGAAATATTTTTAAAGAATCTAGGCGATCCAGGAATAACCTGCGGAGATGAATCATTAGATAAATACCAAATACCATTACTTACTCGGCGTGTAATTACATAGTTTAATGAGCCGTGCTTATACCAAGGGACACCATTATATATGCCCTGGATAGAATAAGTGCCATTAGCATCGGGATTAATTGCCCCTGTTACTGTCATCTGATTATAATAGGCGACAGTGCCAGTCGCGGTCGATGAAGCAAAACCGCCAACACCAATCGTCAAATTATTCGTCGTCCAGCCAGTACTCGAAGAAACACCGATAGTAACCTTGCCTTGAATAAGCGAATCACCGACTACCGCCATATTATAAGTTCCAAAAGCCAGAGTTCCGGTATAACCAGGAGTCATGGTCAGTGATTTGACGCTGGCATCAGTGTTGAGAGTACAGTCAGCCGTGCTGCTGCCATTAAAGACAACGTCATCAGCCGACGTCGGCACCCAACCATCGCCAGCACCACCAGAAGTGGTGGACCAGTTGGTGGGAGTGTTCCAATTGGCAGTGGCGCCTACCCAATAGAGGGTGGCGGGAGAAGGGTCGACGATGTAGTCGATTTGGAGGGTAAATAAGGCGGGATCAGATTCCGGGTCAAGCCCGGAATGACTTATCGAGGAAACGATGCGAAGGTCAAAAATATCTGTCGGACCGCCAACTAGTGGGCTGAGATTAGAGAGCAGAATACGATATTTGCCTTCGTGATCGATATTTGAGAAATCAGGGTTGCTGCCATCTTCGACTAAGGCGATTTTCGGACCCTGAGTTTGGTTGCCGTCAGCGTCAGTATATATGGGGTAGACTTCAATTGCGAAGCTGTCATTCCGGATTTGATCCGGAATCTCTGTTTGAGTTATAGATGAAGTGGGCCCAGATTCCGGATTAAGACCGGAATGACTTGGATTAGTGGATGCGTTGCCGGCAGGTCGCGCATAAACAGTAATATCGCGCGAAGAATCTAATGGCTGATTAAAAGTTACCCGTACGAATTGACCAGCCGCAACTGTCGCATAATGACCATCTAAATTCTGGGTCTCAGAATAAATATCAGAGACAATATTTTGGTCGGCATCGAGCAAGAAAGCTTTCGAGATAAAAATAATTTCAAAGACTTGCTCAGATAAATGTGGCACCGTCCATTCAACATAATCCAGATAACCATCACTATTAGTATCATAAGCTTGGAAGCTCATGTCTTGATCACCATTATTTTTCCATTTGATATTAATTTTATCTTCCTCGCCCACCTTAAATAACTTTGGGATTTTAGTGGAAGCCAAAACATCGACTAATGGTGTGGCGGGATTTTCGTCGGGCGAAGAAATCGTTACTAGCTTGCCATGGTCAGTCGTTTGCTCGCTAATAATCGGCGCTGGTGTTTCAAAATCAACTTTAACGAATTCAGAGGAGGTGGATGGCCCAGATTCCGGGTCAAGCCCGGAATGACTAGTACTAGTTCCAGTAAGCAACTCATTACCTGCACCGGTGTCAGTCGAGGTGTTGGACGTTGTTATTTCTGCGGTCGCCCCCAAAATACTATTATTTGCAGCAACAATCTCACTGGTGGTCGAAGTTGAAATCTCAGGGGCACTAACATTAGGAATTTCGGCTAATTTTTCAGTTTCGGTATCGGATAAAGGAGTACTTATATCAGGGACAGAAATTACGGGAACTACTGGCGGTACAAAATCATCAACTGGAATAGCGGTGGATTGTTCGACTGGCGTTTCTTTAGCTGTTTGAGTCCAACCAACTTCAGTTGATAAATCAGTATCAGCGGTAATAGTCGTACCCTGAACTTCGGTCGGAATAAAAATATCTGTTTCAGCGGCTCTCGCGTTTTGAACAAAAATTAAACTATCACTGATCACGCGAATAAGAACTGACATTTTCGGCACAAAAGCCAACTTACTAAGAATCGAGTTACTGCCGGCTCGTGTTTGTTGGCCATTGCCTGACTCATTAACCGACTGACTAATTAACTGATCCGATAGATCAACGATAACTGCCGCTGCGATTGGTGCCTTAAGTTCACTAGATAATTTTCCTGCGACCGAACGAATTAGATTAACAACCGAAAAACTCGGTTTATTATTAGCAGATTGCGCTCGTTCTGTCGCCAAGGCTACGCGTTGGGCTAGTGGCGCAGGTTGAGTTGTTGTTGCTAGTACTGCTTGCGCTTGTTGTGCATCAATTCCTTCGACCGAAATATTATCAGCTAGCTGAGGTAATTTAAGTAAATACTTATCGTCAGTAATTTCCGTTCGTCGCACCAAAACACTCCACTTAATCGGCTCACCACCGGCGACAATAGCCGATGTTTGTTTGATGGTCGGATTTTTAATGACAAATGATTCACGAACTTTGGTCTGCGAAATCAAAAGGCTGGCTACTACCAACAGCAACGCCAAAAAACAACTCGTTTTAATGAGCGAAAGCGGTGACCGTGGTCGTTGATTCTGTTGTTTACCATTAGTAGGCAAACCAAAACTGACCGATCGTTTTAATCCGCCGTTAACAATTGATTTTTTTGGGAGTTTTATCATAGACAATATTCCTGAAAATTCCTCATAGCATCAAGAAAAATTTCTTGATAATTTTCAGAAATAATAGTTACTTCGACTCGAACTAATAACCTGCGCTAATCAGTCCGATTGCGTAGTTATTCTGATAATATTATAACACATTTTTACCATTAAATCATAATTAATTTTGACGCGAATAATTAATTAGATTTCGTCTAAAAAAATCATACTAAAACTAATCAATCTTTGTATCTCCCTGCCCCAAACCGACTAAATATTTCTACTAACTCGCCATATATAAAAACGACAACGACTTTGAATATACGAAGTCAGCGAATATTTATCTAGCTAACTACTTCCATTGACAATATTTAAGTTTTGTGATAGAGTTGAGTGTCGTAGTTCTTTAGGTTGGTAAGCTTGCAATCAGGATTATGTGATCTTGATAAGAAGTAAGCCAAAAAAAGAAAGGTAGAATCATGAGTAACACCGATTTTGTCAGTGCTTTTGGCCAGTCAGCCCAAATTCTTAACCTGATGTCGCGCCTCGCCCATCAACTGAAAACTCAGGGCGGTGAACAGAGCGACATCAAACTACTAGAAAACGATCGAATTCTCGAGCGTGTGGCTCAGGTGATGATCCGGGCCGGCCAACTTCGTAAGCCTTTCCATATCTGGATGGAAAATGGGCCCGACTCCTGGATCCAAATCTATTTGCAAGAAATAAATTGTTCGAACTTTTCCGAGTTGAACAAATCGAGTTTCTGGCAAAGTGGCGCTCGTCTGGCAACTACCAAAGAATTGGAGTTGTTATGGAAAAAATATCCCGACATCCTGAAAGACGAAGATGAATTGACGATTGTCGGTGAACGAATTGAAAGTATCGGACCCAATCTACGCCATTACGTAATGTCAAAGTCGGGTATTCGGGTCGCCTACTATCGGCCAACCGAGGCTTTCGACGCCAACTACCGTTTCGCCGTCACCTTTGATCCTAAATACTAACCGTACAACCACGCCGCGAACAACTGTTCACGGCTTTTTAATTAACTAAAAAAACGACAGACTAAGTCTGCCGTTATAAAGAACGAATATTTAGTTTACGAAAACAATCTTTATCAAAAAACCATATCGCCATAGTTGGCGGGGTTATTTTTTCCGCCTTCGCTTTTCTCAAAAACATTTAGTTCAGCAAGATCATCTTTTCGGTCATGACCGATACTGTAAATTTTTCCGTCAACTAACTTGAATGGCTGACCGCTAAACGGATCAATGGGTACCGACTTAATGATGCCTGCCTCCACTAATTGCTCCAAATTAGTTAATTTGGAGTGCGACTTGTTATACCAGGCTCGAGCAACCTTTAAATAGGTGCCACGATAGTACGCGTCGCGTCGTTTAAAAGCATCCTTAGCCCGCAACAGCGCCGGCGCAGTAATATTCAGATAAACATTCGCCTTAATCGGACTAGAATCACCCTCCAAATAGGCTAGGGTTTCACGTTCTTGAATCGACTCGTAGGGGGCAGTGGCGAACTGTTCATCTTTGACGAGATATTCTTGCATCGCTGCCATGTTGCTGTGCTGCATCACAATAAAATATAGCCACACCAGATTGCCGGCGATCGCCCGCGGTGCTTCAATCAGCGGGAATTTACTGCGATCGGCCATAGCCCACATCACATCGTATGCATAGCCACGCTGTGAGAACTTCTCCATCATGAAGCTCATGACCTGATTTTCTTGTTTCATTACCGCTGCATAACTAACAGCATTATTCGAGGCTACTTCCAACTCACCCATTACTACTTGCAGCTGTGTCTCACTTAAACTATCGATGGTCGGCCACATGGCGCGCAAGGCAATCGTATCGATAGCAATACCAACTAACCCGTTAATCAAAACACCGTTAGTGGCAACAGCTTGACCAAGCTTAAACGTATCGAAATAGTTTTGATAAGCGCCAGCAAAATCGCCACTACTTTCTTTGACTTTAGCGTCGAGCACTTCCAATCGCGCCACATGACGGAAAACCGCCAAATATGCTAAGTGATCAAAATTGCTAGTAATATCGGGAACCGAACATGGCTTACTGATGCCCAGCTTTACCAGCTTAAACGTCGTTTCGTTTTCCGCCGCTAATGCCAGTAACCGAGAATCGATTGGTTCCTTAACCGTATCGACTTCACACATATTGGAAAACTTATTTTCCAGCGCGTTGCTTTTTTCAACATCACTGGTCCCAGCCAAAAATGTACTGGCTCTTCCAGCACAAAGCAAGTCATGGAAACCTTCTTTTTTGTAATGCAAGAAGTTTTCGATATACTGGCCCTGAGAGACTTTCTCATCAGTGAGTCTAGTAGCGTTGGGTAGCGGCACATTAAGCAACCCGCCACTCACTATCAGCATCAGCAACGGCACCCAAATTCGTTTACGCAACCAAATTTTCTTTACTGGAGCAGTCGGAGTCTCGGTCATCTTTTGCGTCTCCCATGGTTGTGGTTTTTTTCTAACTATTTAGCAACATCTAACTAATAATATTGAAAAGTACGCCCTCCTTTCTGTCCTCGACGTTACTCCATTTTTGGCGCCCTGTCAATTGCAGATTTTTCGTAGAAAAAAATAACCCCATCTAAATGAGGTTATTAAAATTCAATTATTGGGACATATTCCACCAATTATTTAGTTTTAGTTTTATACCAACCGACCAGTAACGGCATGATAAAAGTTAAGCCATAATAGATATAAACATCCAATTTATAATAACCATCCGCCGGCTGAAACACTTTAACTAACAATAAGTAATCAAGAATAATAGCAATCAACGTCCAAACAATAGCCACCGCTAAATAATATTTTAACGATCCACTGGTAATCTTTTTAAATAGCACTAAAAGAGTGACGATGATTCCAAAAGGCATAATCAACCAGCCTAGTAAAGCCGGAGGAATGAACGCAAAAAATATTATCCCTAAAATATAGCCGAACAGCCACAAACCAAATCCCCAACCGAAGGCATCTTTAAAAAATTGTTTGGTCATATAAATTATTTAAAAATTAATCTTTAGCAATTATCCAATTGCCATCTCGATAGCGAGCAACGGTTGCGCCACTGACTGGCATTCCATCTTGATAATAAGTCACTTGAATATCGCTGACTGCACTTTCGCCTTCAGGATAGGTGCCTTGTCGAACATAGAGATACTCATTAACTTCGCCCGCTTCCTCGCCTGGTGCCTCTGCTTCAAACCAATATAACCCTTGTTCATCTTCGCGTTGCTTAGTTGCCTTTACTTCTCCCCCAGTCAATTCTTGTAATACTGCTCTAACTTCCTCAATAGTCGAAACTTTTTCTGCTACTCGCTCCAATGAATTAAAATTTTCTTTCATAAATATAATTTACTTAATAATTGTAGCCTGCTGACTTCGAGATTTTTTGATACTAGATGGCTTGACGTTATCAGAAGTTATTTCGACTAATCGACTCAGCCACTGACCATCTTCTATTTGATCTTCATTAATTAACATCGAAGCTTTTGCTCCAGGATAAGGATAGCCCTCGCTGAAATCTTGACCGACATAAGCTAGACCAGGCGGAGTTATTTTTATAAACAAGGAGTTATTACAAATTAAACCGACCACCTTATTATCACAGTACAAAGCATACTCCCCGAACATCTTGCGCACGGAAACATTTTTTAGTTGAACCAATTGGTCCAAAATATAATCAGTATATGATTGCTTGGTCGACATAAAATTATAATAATATTATAGCAAAAATCAACCTAAGAAGACATCCGCCGGCATCACTTGACAAATGACTAAAAATTTGTTATGATTTAGTGTTATTTATTAATAACGCCTCGAGTGAGGTTTTTGGCCTTTAACAATCGAATTAGGGAAGTTTCATCATCAACAATGGGTACAATCCCACCACAAGGAGCAGAAAATGAAGCCAAATGAGTTGACTGAACAGCCCACCGTTTCTGACGCCGGCAATTTGCCGGTTAGTGAGGTTCGACGAACCAAAGATAAGGAATATTCGGTTCTGGTCGACTATACGGTAGTCGGCAAGATTTTTCTTGACTATTATGATCAGGTCGACAAGGTGCTCTTCTATAGCGCCATCCCCAGCCAGCGACGTCTCGTCAAAGAGCTGGCATTGTCGCATGCCGTTCAGTTCATGATCCGCCGCGCCATCCAGTCTGCTGAAGTTTTGGCTTTGGCACCGAACCGTGAACTGCACGAATACACTTGCGAAAACCTGATGCGCCTGGAGCAAATACCAGACTCCATTAAGAATCTGGACGGCGTGAAGTTGGATGCCTACTTGACTCTGTTTGCCAAGGTCTCAGAAGGGCGCTTCATCAACTTGGCAGTGATGCTGGAAAACTTAGTCTGCGAAATTGCCCATGACTGCGGTATTTTCGTTGGTTTGCAAAAAGTCGAAAGTTCTTTCTCTGACCGTCTCAAGCTGACCTTCTGCGTCACTTCGCCCGAACACTCGTTTAAGATCTGGAAAAGTGCGGATGGCTATGGTCGCATTGGCGATTACCGTCTGCACATTACGCCACCTTATCATCCAGTGCTCTCGGGCAAGACTAAATTCTGCCTGATCAATGGTGACACCGACTGCTATATTCGGGGTAGTGAGGCAGGAATTCGTTCCATCTTCGCTCCGAAGGATGCCGTCGTAGGAGAAAGATTTTTCGGATCGTCGTGGTCCAAATTGAATCACCCCTTCTATGCCGAGGGCAAGACCTTAACAATTGAATTGTGCCCGATACTTTGTCTGTCACACGAAGGTTACCAGACTTTGTTTGAATTGCTCCGCGCTGCTCTGAACCAGGGCGACAGTTACGTCGCCGTTAGCGGTGGCTTTCGCTCGCACTATGAGTACGTTGGCAATCTTCTGGCACGGACAGGAATCAAATCACCAGCCGGACGACACGGCACTTATAACTATCGCGGCAGCGAACATGATTGCGTTTGGGAATACCGAGTTCTGGAAGCAGAAAATCAATTGACTGGCGCGCTCCTACCCGACTGGTTTCTGCGCGAAGGTTGGTTGAAGCTTTACGAAGAACATTCACCGAAAGGAACAGACAATGACGACGAAGATTGATCCCGAAAAGACCTTTACCGATGTGCCGGAAAATTTTTCTTCCGAATCCCAGCTGACTGCGGTCACAATCAGCAACAATAGCGCTGGCATCATTTTTGATAGCCTCGCTGATGTCGAGTTTGCTCTTCGCGTTTATAACGGAGAAGCCAAAGTAGCAGCACCAACCTCGAGCCATGCCAACCAAAACGAATTTCTCGACAACTTGGATCAGCAGGGCGGCGGAATTGGTGTTGCCTTCGGCCTTCTGGCGATTGACAAACAGCGGCAAGGCCGTGACTTTGTCGGTAGCATTATGGCGGAAGCCAAAAGTACACTGGCTGGCCATAGCATCTACTGTCGCGACTTCGACTACGACGGCATGGGTTCAAATTTCATGAAAACAACCGTCAAGATTAAGGCACTTAAGGGCAAATTTGTGTTGGGACTCAATGCCGCCTGTGTTGGCAACAAGCCCGAACTCGATTTGGCAAAACTCCTGCAGCGACCCCTGGCCATTGCCAGTGTCTGGATTGAGCTGTCAATGAGTGTCGTTGACGATTACTGGTATAACACCAATTTGAGAGATGTCTTTGCTGCGCCGGTTACTTTCGTTGAAGCAAAAAATACCGAGTTCTGGGAACGCTTGGCCGAGATTCTGGCGATGCGTGACGACTCCCATTACAATTCAACACCGTGGAAGTATGGTTTCACCTTCCGCCAGAGAATTGGCATTAAGCATCCCCTACACCGCCGAGACGGCACGATTGTGGCGATGGCCAAAGCTCGAGGCCTGAACTTGACCGGCTCCTCCTGGAACGTTTACAGTAACGAGCATGAGCCGGAAGAGCAAAAGCTCTATCTGTTGTTTAGCCTGGATGGCGACTACGAAAAGGGCTACGCCGTTGATCAAGATGAGCGCGCTGCCCTGGAATTGTTGACGCAGGAAACTGCCGTCTTACTGCTGAAACAAGTCAAGTAACATTTACGCACCTTACCCCGCATTACACTGTGCGGGGTTTTTATTTTGACTAATTCTTGACAAATCAATGAGTCCGTGCTAAATTCGTTGATTGAGCAGGTGTTCTGCTTGATAGTTGACGGAACGTCAGCTTCTTTACAACTACGGAACGTAGGAGAAAATCGCATGAAAGCAACCGCACCGAAGAATCAGAAGTTAATCAAGCAATACCCGTTTGTGACTAAGCTACTTCAGAAATGGCTAGAGCCATATACCAGATGGCATAACACTCCGGAAGAAGCGCTACGGGTTGATGACCTGACCATTAAGGTCGAGCGAGCGGATGGAAAACTGATGTTTCGTCGTGCCGACAATGTTGGCCTGGGTGAAAATTCATTCATTTTCCAATCCGGCGAGAAGCGCAAGGGTCAACTCATGCGCCGCGGTGAATATGCCTTTGCTATTGATAAGCAAGGAGCGATTATTAATCAACTCCAGTTTCCGCGTAATCGTGAAGAGCAGCGAAAATTTGACGGTGACACTTATGCCTTCGCAGTACTTTGGGGGTCTAAAACCCTGAACGCAACCGGCACCTCACATATGTATTCCAACCCATTAGATGATGTCACCAAATATATCGTCTGGGTCACGGTTGAGGCATGGCATGCCGACACTAAGAATGATGAAGGCCTTGAATCGCGCTTTGGCGCCGTTCTTGATCGTTCGGTTCACATTACTATTTACGGTGAGCCAAAAGAAGGCTTTCGTAAACTTCAAGAAACTTCCAATGTCTACGAGCATCTAGTGTTGGATAGCCACAACATGATTCGCGGCGCCATTAAAAAAGATTACGACCTCATCACTATGGGTGGCATGCTTTACGAATTGTGCATCGCCTTCCAAGACGAAGTCTATTTCAATGGCATGAAGGAAATCTTTAACAGCGGCGAATTTCGTGGTGCGTCAGGCCAATTCGATTCGGTAAAAGTACTGGTGGCGGAAATGTGTGGCTATGAACGTATCATGATTGAAGACAGTGAGAGTTTCATCTCCTTGCAACTTCGTCCTGATGCCAAAAATCTTTACGTACTGGGTCAGCGAGGCACTCTCCCTCAGCTCCGCAATTTGATTAAGACAGTGATTCGGCTCTGGAATCAAAAACCCGAGTTACGAAAAAATTTCATTTCCGATCAGAATGTTACGGTGATGTAAACTCGTACTTTAAGTGAGAATTAATATACGCCAAGAACATACGTTCTCGGCGTTTTTTTATTGGCAATAATTAAAAAATTTATCGCAAAGTAAATATATCCACAAAGTGACCAACAACAAAACCTAAAGCCATAGCCACGCCGCCAATAATCATAATTTCTAATCCCGCTAAGATAACTTTTTGTTTGGTAAAATTACTCATGGCAGCACCCAAGCAAAACAATCCAATTAATGCCATGATAACGGAAATAATAATCGCGACGGCGACTGGAAAAATTAAATAAGGCATCAGTGGAAATAAGCCGCCCAACATCCACGCAACAAACATTATCACCGCCTTATAGAGCGGCCGCTTAAAACGATTAGGCACCACGCCCAATTCTCGATAAGCCATTTCCTTTAACATTAAATTATTATCCCGCGCCGCGCACTCGGCCATCTTTTGAGAAATTTCTTCGGGCCAACCGTCGGCAATAAATAACTCAATCACCTCTTCTTTTTCTTCAATTAAACTACTTTCAATTTCCTCTTTCTCTTCGGCCAGAATGCGCTTCTCAATTTTTGTTTCGGTCACCAGTGAATTATAAGTGCCAATCGCCATCGATAAGGCCGCGGTAAAAATGATCGATAATCCAGCAAGCAAAATCGTAAAGCGATCATTAGATCCAACCGCAATACCGGTCAAAGCGCCTGATAACGACACCATACCATCCTGCATGCCAAACATAATTTCCCGACCATAAAGATGGATGAAGCTATGTTGATGATGCAAGAAATGAGGATTGCGATGTTTAGGTTCGTGCATATTTAAATATTATCTAATTATGAGTCAACTATAGCAAATATTCGCTTAGGTGGCGAACCCGGTTGTAAGATGCTGCTTAAAAAAATAGACCTCGAATAAATTCGGGGTCGTTGTTTATGTTCTCCACGGACAATAGTTAACGCGGCCATTGGTTTGTAACTGAAATATCCCGAGCTGGTTTTCAGCTGGACTCATTATTGCGTGAAACTGAGAAATAATCGGAAATTTTTTCATCAATCCCAACAGCTCCAAATAGTCACCACCAAATTCATCGTTGCGGCGATAATAAACGTTTGAGCAGATTGCGCCAAAACCCGCGGGATGCGTGTGGCCTAACATCACCTTAGTGCCACTAGCTCGAGCTGCCTGCATTGATCTTGGTAATAACGTCCCACAATCCCAGCTACAAAATCCCTTCGTGCCCAGCTGTCCCCTAAAGGTTTTAGTTATTATGCGTGCCGCTTCATCGATTAAGCAAGTAAAAGGAATTTCACAATTATTTTTTTGCGCCCGCTCGTTAATCTGTTCGAGTGAGTTGATACGATGAAACGATTTTGAGAAAGCTTCGGGAAGAACGATCATCGATGCTGTTAAATAATCTAACTGTAAATTTCGGTCCCCATTAAATTGGCGAATCAACTGAGATAATTTACAATCAGCTTTGGCAATTTTAACTTGCTGAGCAAAATCACTCCACATTGGTTATCTCCTTGTTTAATCAATAAGGTACAAGTTGATTCTTTATCCTAGCTCGATAGTTTGTATATTGTCAATTAAAAGTACTAATCTGAACTATTTTTGGGCCGAATAATTAACAATTTAAGGTGCAACAACCACCATTGACAAAACTTAGTTGTTATGATATAATCAGTTATCGCAGTTCATTAACATCTAGGTAAAGCAAGCCATTTTACTAACCAACAAGAAAAGGATTCCGAAAACATGTATGAGTACCGGGAAAGTCTAAGTGAAAAAATCTATGACCTCCTGTTCATTTGCCCCATCCATTATCTACTGCGGATCCTCCTGAAAAGAAAAGATCCGAACACGGAGACACGACTCGAGAACATCATGAATGCTTATCTCTACCGTCCCGCGAGTCAGTTGCTGGGCCGAGGTAAGTTGCGAACGAAAAGCCAATCGCGGCATCTCTGGGTCATCAGACAAGTTTTCAAAATCACGAATGATTATAATGGGTCCCGGTCTATCCGACTACAGCGCAAAGCGATGCGCGCTGAATTCAGACGACTGGAGCGAGTAATGGATGAAGCTGATTCGGGTGCCTTAAAACCAAACTGACCACACCAAAACAACGGGAGAATAACCATGGGATTGAGTCTCACTGTATTACCCTTAAAGGATCACAAAGAACTATTCAGTGATTCGGTACCCTGCTACGACCGCATCAGCTTCGACCGAGATTACAAAATCTTCGCACAGTTCGTCGACTGCGGTGCACAGTTCGTCGACTGCGGTGAAACAGAAAAACCAACCATTAAGACGAGCATAATTCCTCCACTACTGTCAGTTGGAACTTACGAAGATGAGGGCCTCACCTGGACGCGCGTAGATAACTATGGAGAACAACTGACCTACGTTTATGCCCAGCAGTTCAAAGGGCTAGTGCTAACCGACAAGACTTCGCCGAAAAACAAAGCGATCTTGGCATTCATCGCCGCACTGCCAGTTGATACACCTATTATTCTTTTGTGGCGATAGCATTACCAAACCAAAAAACAAAGGAAAACGAAATGACGGCTCACGTCTTGCCTGGTGATACTTTACTGATCTTTTTGGAATTATGTAAAGACTCATCTGTCGCGCCGGCGCCAGTTTATGTCACCGTCTTGGGGGTATCGCGCCGGTCTATTACGGTAGCAGACCCGGACAGTGCCAATGGAGTAGCAAAAATCACTTGCCATGCCGCTTCTGACGCTTGTGGTAAATACTGGTATGATTTCCACAGCCTTAAGACCAATAAAGATGAATTCTTCCATGTCGCTGAACTCCAATTGCTAAACGGCACCAAACTTGCCGTTGCTCACTTTATTGAATAGTGATAGCCAAGCCAACTGATTTTCGACTCCTTTGTTACTGCGATTACAAGATTTGAACAACCGACAAGGAGGTTAAACCATGCAAGCTTTTCTCTACCAAGACACACAAGGTAACGAGGCAATTGTCATGGTAAACGATTATGATGCCGAGTTCGTCGGTCACCAAATGGAGCTGAACTTTAGAAAAAGTTGGTGGAAGGAGTCTGACAAAGGAGAGGCCACACCAATCGAACCAGATTCGTTCGTCATTACCGCGGGCATGTATGCCCACCGAAGCGGAGCACATGACTTGTTTTGCGAATTGAAGTAGATCACGAAAGAACATTATTACAATGCTGAGGAAAATATCCTCAGCTTTTTTATTTAAATGAGAAGTAATATACAACATAAAAGCCGTCGAAACCAACAGATTGACAAATTATCACGGCCGTGCTATAGTGTCATATTGTCAATAACGACAGTAGTTAGATTACAAAACTGAACCTTAAAAAGGAGACCTAGTGATGGCAAAATTGAGGATCATTAAAGTTTATCGCGTTGATATTGCTGGTGCCGAAAGTTATTATACGAGGAAAATTAAAGTAGCCCGGGCGATTATTCGGGGTCGCGATAAATGGTCCAATGGCTATCCGCCAACTGCTTATCTGACATCGGCGCTAGTAATTATCCACGGCAAGCAAACGATTGCCATAACTGCCACTGGGGGCTACGAGGATAATGTTGTACTGCTGGATAAGCCACCCAAAGAACTCGCATAATCACTATTTTCAATATCAAGTTCAACAACAAAGGAACGAACCATGACGCTCACCGACGCAGAAAAGATCAGACGATTCGACGCGGGATTGGGCATCTTCAAGGATCTCAAAATCCGCCTCAACAAATTTACCACCCACAATAATGATGAGGATCCTCATGATCGACGGGAAAAGGTAGCAGCGGCCATGTTATTAGTAACCACTATAAATGAAATTCGGAAGTGCCTTGGTATCACTGACGAAGAAGAGGAGCTCATTAATCAAGAGCTTCGAATCACTCGTTAATTTAGCAAAAAACATCGCCGAGAATAGTAAATTCTCGGCTTTTTTATCAAAAATATATCCCAGGTTCTGTTTAGTTAACAGTCAAGGGTGACACTTTTGACTCGACCGATGACAGATATTGATTAAATTTTTGTATTGGGGTTAATCCGTTCATATCCTTACCTAAGTGATATCTCTCGTGATTATACCAATGAACATACTCTCTTA
>CAISTG010000051.1 GCA_903888345.1 Candidatus Buchananbacteria bacterium
CAAAGAATCGCGACCGGATGAAAATCATGGCTGAATTTTTGACTTCTCTCACTAAACCAAAAACGCTGTCGCTGTTTTGGTTTGCCCTAGCGGGCCGTTCGTTCTCGTCAAAAATCAGCACAATATTTTCAAATGGTCGCAAGACGGGGGCGGGAACTAAAAAATGCATTAAAAATAATCTGGATTCCCGCCTTCGCGGGAATGACGAACTAAAATGTTTTTCTTCAAACAATCCAATTACGATTACAGCAACTCAGTAACCAAAGTCAAAATTCCCATTTCGCAAGAGGCGGCGGATTTGGCTCAGGGGTTACTGAGTGTTTTAGAATACGAAGAGCGTCTCAATTTAAGTGAGCAATTACTTGATGAGCTCTGCGATTTAGCTGGGCTCGTTATTGTCGAATTCAATTTAGTTGATGCCAATCAAATTCATCGCAAACGCGATGGCAAGATTGTCATGAAACGTTATGGCTCCTACAAGATCGCCGAAAAAATTATTACCATTCATCATCGTACCGCCAGCCGCGGCCAAGTTCTGGCGGCTAAATCCTATCTCGACACTCTCCTACACGAATGGCTCCATCATTACGATTTTAAAAAATTAAAACTAAACTCGATTCACTCGCGTGGTTTTTATCTGCGCCTTAATGATTTAAAATCAAAATTACAAATTCCAGTTGAAAAAAAATCTTAATTATTTATGTCTAAAACGATTCGTTTTGGCGGCTTGTTAGTTTATGTCTTACTGGCTTGCGGCCTTGTCTGGCTGCTTCGGCCAACTTACTTATTATCATTACTGCTAATTTTTTATATTCCCGCACTAATAACTTTGTGCTGGCTCAAGCATAACCAAGGCAAGGTTTTGCTTTTTTCTTTTTTAGCTTTACTTTTCTTTGCACCACCAGTTGAACTACTGGCGCGTGCCGCTAATGCTTGGCAGGTGCAAACTTTATTTCCACAATTACTGGGACTAATACCGCTAGAAAACATGCTCTTTGCTTTTGTGAACTTTTTTTGGGCCTTATCACTTTATGAATATTTCACCGCTAACGATCAGCCCTTTAAAATCTCGCGGCGCATTTGGGTATTACTCGCCTTGTATTTGGCCCTTGATCTAGCAACCTTTGCCTGGTTCTTTCTTGGTGCTAATTTCACGGGTCTAGACTATCATTTACTGGCCTTACCAATTTTAGTGGTGCCATTTGTGTTACTTTTCTATCGTCGGCCAAAGTTATTTTTTGCTACCCTCAAGTCCACTGGTTTCGTTTTTGTCGCTTTATTGGTTTACGAGGCAATCGCCGTAATTCTCGGACATTGGTGGTGGCCGGGACACTATCTCTGGCCAATTAACTGGTTTGGGCACACTCTTCCCTTAGACGATGTCGTCATCTGGTACCTCCTTTCAACTCCAGTACTAGTTGGCGGATATGAGTATTTTTTTAAGGGTTACTCAGAAAATATTCAAAATTAGATAATTTATTCAGCCTGAAAGCTGCAGACTGTTTAGTTAACAGTCAAGGGTGACACTTTTGATTCGACCGATGACAGATATTGATTAAATTTTTGTATTGGGGTTAATCCGTTCATATCCTTACCTAAGTGATATCTCTCGTGATTATACCAATGAACATACTCTCTTA
>CAISTG010000052.1 GCA_903888345.1 Candidatus Buchananbacteria bacterium
CAATTAATTAATATAAAATAGAATATTTATTATTCAAATTTTATTTAACAGGGTAAATATGGCAGAAGAAAAAAAATGGGTAAATCCAATTCCTGAAAGAGAGCGTGAGATTCAGAAATTTTGGGAAGATAATAAAATTTTTGAAAAATCATTAGAGCAGACCAAGAATGGTCCGGCTTATAGTTTTTATGATGGCCCCCCGTTTGCTTCTGGTTTGCCGCATTACGGCCATATGGTAGCTAGTTTAATGAAGGATGCCGTGCCGCGATTTTGGACAATGCGGGGACATTATGTGGAACGTCGTTGGGGCTGGGATTGTCATGGCTTGCCAATTGAAAATATGGTGGAGAAAGAATTAGGTTTTAAAAGCAAGAAAGATATTGAAGAATATGGCGTCGCCAATTTCAATGAGTATTGCCGTAGTAAAGTTTTGTTGTACGCTGAGGAATGGAAAAAAACCATTAGTCGTTTCGGTCGCTTCGCTGATATGGATAATTCCTACAAAACGATGGACCTGGGTTATATGGAATCAATCTGGTGGGTCTTTAAAGAATTGTACGACAAGGGTTTAGTTTACGAAGGCTATCGTTCCATGCATATTTGTCCGCGTTGTGAAACTACTTTAAGCCAACAGGAAGTGAGCGAAGGCTATAAAGATATTAAAGATTTATCAGTAACGGCTAAGTTTGAATTAGTTGATGAGCCGGGTACTTTTGTTTTGGCTTGGACGACAACACCCTGGACCTTGCCAGGTAATGTTGCGTTGGCCGTCGGTGAAGCAGTTGATTATGTCTTGGTTAAGTCCGATGCTGCTAATTATATTTTAGCTAAAGATTTAGTCGAAAAAGTTTTGGCTGGCCAGACTTTTTCAATTATTAAAGAATTCAAGGGCGCAGAACTTGTTGGCAAAAAATACAAACCATTATTTCCTTATTATTTAGAAAAAGATTTACCAAATAAAGACAATCTCTATACGATCGTTTCAGCTGATTTCGTGACGACGACCGATGGTACTGGCGTGGTGCATATTGCCCCGGCTTATGGCGAAGATGATATGCAACTCGGTAAGGATAAAAACTTGTCCTTCATTCAAAATGTAACATTCAGTGGTAACTTTAAAGAAGAGGTAACTGATTTTGTTGGTCTTAATGTTAAGCCAGCGGAAGATACTCAGCAAACTGATGTCGAAATTATTAAATATTTGGCCAGCAAGGGCTTGTTATTTGCCAAAGAAAAATATGAGCATAGCTATCCACATTGTTGGCGTTGTGATACCCCACTAATTAATTACGCCACGTCCTCATGGTTTATTAAGGTTACTGACGTCAAAGATGTCGCGCTGGAAACTGCTAAAGACATTAGTTGGTCGCCTAATCATATTAAAGAAGGACGCTTTGGCAAGTGGTTGGAAGGCGCCCGTGATTGGTCAATTTCGCGGCAGCGCTTTTGGGCGAGCGTGATGCCGATTTGGAAATGTGAGTGTGGTGAAATAAAAGTATTTGGTGGTGCCGCTGATTTGGCTAAAGAAAAAATTGATCGCAATACCTTTTTTGCTATTCGTCATGGCGAGTCAGAAAAAAATGTACAACGAATTTTTAGTAGCAAAGTCGATGGTTATAACTTGACGGACGCTGGTCGCGCGACGATTGAACGAGCCGTAGCGGCGATTAAAGAACAAAAGATTGAGGTGATTATTTGTTCGGAAGTTTTGCGTGCTAAACAAACTGCAGAAATTATCGCGAAAGAGTTAGGTATTGAGATATTGTTTGATAGTCGTCTTAATGAAGTTGGTGCTGGGGATTATGAAGGTAAGCTACTAACTGGCGTTGAGTCGGAAGAACTATTAAATGCTTGGCATAGCGATTATGATTTTACTTTTGGTAATGGTGAAAGTGCTAATTCTGTCGGTGATCGCATGTTGGCGGCCTTTCGTGAATTTGATGCGCGCTATGAAAATAAAAATATCTTGTTGGTGACTCATGGCGATACCATTAGAATGTTACTCAGTAAATTGCAGGGAAAAAAAGTTGGGGAAATTTTTAAAGAGATTGATCCTCAAGTTGGTGAGCTAGTATCAATCGATCAGCCTATTATTGATTTACATAAACATTATGTCGATCAGATTGAAGTGCCATGTGTTTGCGGCAAGATCATGAAACGAGTACCGGATGTGCTTGATACGTGGTTTGATAGTGGCTCAATGCCGTACGCACAACAACATTATCCATTTGAAAATAAAGAGAAATTTGCGACAGGCTTTCCGGCTAAATTTATTGCCGAGGGCGTTGATCAGACTCGCGCTTGGTTTTATTATTTACACTTAATTTCCTCAGCCATTAAAGGTAGCCGTGCCTATGATAATGTGATCGTTAATGGCATCGTGGTCGCTAATGATGGCAAAAAAATGGCCAAGAAACTCGGCAATTATACTGAGCCAACCATTATTATGGAGCAATATGGCGCTGATGCCCTGCGTTATTATTTATTATCGTCACCAGTCATGCAGGCGGAGAATTTAGCTTTTAGCGATGATGGCGTCAAAGAGGCGATGCAAAAGGTGGTCATGCTCTTAAATAATATTTTAAGTTTTTACAAAACCTATGAGCAGCCGGAGTCGGCCCACAAAGAGTCATTGCTGCATAAAATTTTTCATCACGATAAAGCCGTTGCTAGTAGCAATATTTTAGATCAATGGCTATTGGCTAAACTTGATAATTTGATCGGTGAAGTCACCAAACAAATGGAAGCCTATGATTTGCCGCGATCAGTGCGACCACTACAAGAATTTATTGATGAATTCTCAACCTGGTGGTTACGACGTAGCCGTGATCGGTTTAAGGGGACTGATGAAGCAGACAAGAATCAAGCCTTAGCAACTTACCGTTTTACTTTATTGCAATTATCTAAGGTGATGGCACCGTTCACTCCGTTTATTGCTGAATATATATATCGTGAAGTTGGCGGTAAGCTCGAATCAGTTCATTTGGATGCCTGGCCAGTTAGTAGCAAGGTTGATGAAAAAGTAATCGAACAGATGGATCAAGTACGAAAGATTGTTGAGCTCGGATTAGCCAAACGAGCGGAAGTTGGCATCAAGATTCGCCAACCACTAAATTCATTAACCGTTTTAGGTCAAACTTTAACTGACGCTTACGGACAAATCGTAGCGGATGAATTAAATGTAAAAAAAGTAGAATTTAAATCGGGTGCGGAATTAAAAATTGAATTGGATGTAGTCTTGACTGAGGAATTGAAGACTGAAGGTGTTTTACGAGAATTAATTCGCACGATCAATGGCATGCGCAAAGATGTTGGTTTGACTATTAAGGATCAAATTATTATCACTTGGTTTGGTGAGGGTGAAATAACACGACAAGTATTTACCACTGCGGTATTTCGAGAAGAATTAAAACGATCAGTCTTAGCGCAAGAAATTATGGAAGCTGATTTTGATGCTAAACCAGTCAATATTAATAGTGAGAAGGTTAAATTACAAATTGAAAAAGTATAATGAAAAAAAGAAGTGGTCGCAATGGCCGCTTTTTTTGTTAATAAAAAAAACTTCTACGTTGTTAACGTAGAAGTTGAAGGTACGGCATTAATAATAGGTGAGCATCGATTCCAGTTCTCGCGGAGTCTTGGCGGAAACAAATTCTGGTTCATCGCCGGTAATCTGCCAGCCGTAACTGACTCCAAAAAATGGCATCTTCACGGCTCGGGCGGCGTGGTGATCGGAGATTGAGTCGCCGACGTAAATTGCTTGTTCCGGTGTAGTGCCTAAACGTTTGGCCGCATCAATTAGTGCCGCTGGTTTTTCGGGAAATTCATTAAATGAATGAATAACTTCGAATGAATTGGCAAGCTCGCCCAGCGAAGCCAATATGTTACAGCGATAGTTTAGGGAAACAATGGCTAAGCGATTCCCATCATCCCGTAATCTTCGGATGATGTGCTGCATTCCTTCATGTAAGGGGGCCGGATTTCTTTGATTTCCGAACTCCTCCAAGTAATCATGATCATGGATATACTGGGCTTGTTCTTTGGAAAAGCCGAGATTTTGAAACATGGCAACCATGGGGAAAACGACCAACTTCTTCCACTCAATAATATGGTCGGCCGGTGGCAGAGGTTTGGGTCCTTGATACTTTTCTTTCATGCGGAGACCGAATTCAATATTCGGTCCGAGTGAATTAACGATCGGACCATCAAAGTCCAGGCAAATCACTTTGGGCATTGGCCGCTCCTTTTTTCTTTTGTAAAATGTACAAATATTTGGTCCCCGCATATTATCAAATTTTATTAGAAATGTCAATTATCAATATTGTCTTGCTGTTTAGTTAACAGTCAAGGGTGACACTTTTGATTCGACCGATGACAGATATTGATTAAATTTTTGTATTGGGGTTAATCCGTTCATATCCTTACCTAAGTGATATCTCTCGTGATTATACCAATGAACATACTCTCTTA
>CAISTG010000053.1 GCA_903888345.1 Candidatus Buchananbacteria bacterium
TAAGAGAGTATGTTCATTGGTATAATCACGAGAGATATCACTTAGGTAAGGATATGAACGGATTAACCCCAATACAAAAATTTAATCAATATCTGTCATCGGTCGAATCAAAAGTGTCACCCTTGACTGTTAACTAAACAGACTACAATAATGATACCAAGACGATCAAATAACTAATCCCTAAAGGATGATTTAAATAGGGTGTAAGCATATGGATCGCCAGTAACATTACTAAACCAATAGTTAAGCCAATCAGTCGATAATCTTCGACTGATTTTTGGTATAATTTCAGCAGTAATAGTAGCAAAAAGTATCCATAAGCTAGAAGCCCCAAAATGCCCATTTTAAGCGCGATATCCAGATATCCGAGCTCTAAGGCGTCGGTAGTATAAACACCCTCAGGATTGGCAGAATTACGGTTTCTGGGGTCACTGGAATTATAGGTTATACTCGTATTAAAACCCTGGCCAAAAAGCGGAGCTTTAGCTATGGCCGCTAGAGCCGGAGCAATTTGAGCGCTACGACTCGAGACGCCGGCCATCGAATCGCCTTGGTTGAGTCGCGAGTAAAACAAGTTAATACTAAAATCACCGATAACAGCGTTAAGAGCCAAATGCCCCGTCAGCAAGCAAGCCGCTAAGCCAGTTATCAGCCAAATAATCTTGCTCGCCCGCTTCTCTTTAATGAGAAAGGCAGCCAGAAGTAAAATTCCCAGTGCTCCCGCTAACCAAAAAGTTCGTGATTGACCAATGAGTAGAATAAAGAAATTAATCCAAACCGTTAATCCTAGCAGCCATTTTTGGCGGCGATCATTAACAATAAATAATAATAAAGCTAAGGCCAAAATTAACGCCACCAGATTATAGAAATGAGATTGAAAAAAGATGCGATACAATGGGTCAGTAATCAGCGTAATTTCTCCGATTCCTGTTTCCCGAATCAAATTATAAAAATCATCATGCAGGACCGCCCAATGGCGTGAGAAAAATAGCAAGACTAACGTTGTTTTAAAGGCTAACAACCAGGAGCCGGCCAAAATAATCTTCACTATTGACTCTAATTTCGGACGACTGAATATTGCCGGCAAAATCAAACCTAAGTATAGATAATTATTGACATCCAAAAAAATGTCTTTTAAATTACGGCCAGCAACCAAGGCTAAAATTAAACCCAATACGATACAGCCGATGAACGGCAACAGGGCCATGAAATATTTGTTTTTGAATTCGCTCCAGGAACGTTTTTTGATTAATTGAATCACCCAAGCTAGTATCACAGCCGCAAAAATAATTAGCCTAATTGATAGCTTAAAGTTTCCCAGCGGTACAAAAAATAAATAACCAAAACCGCCAACCACTGCTTCAGTTAAGGCGAGATAAATCCCCCACTCTAGACTTTGCAAAGCTAAATATACAGTCGCCACAAAAATCAGAATACAACAAACCACAGCCAAGGGCCAATAGAAAAAGGCGCTCGCTGAAGCCAACTCAACTAACACTAGAGTTCCGAAAATCAGCCAGAATTGTTTATTGAAAATCGCTGTCATGTTAACGAGGATTTAGGCCGTTTTTTAAGAAATACCGAGCGGCACTTTGGAAAAAGCGCCATTGATTAGTCATTAACTTTTGTTGGGCAAAACTTTTGCCACCGTGATGGATAATCGTGATTGCTGGATTATAGCTGACCTGTTTGCCAGCGCGCTTAACACGCAAACAAAGATCAACCTCTTCAAACCAAATGAAAAAACGCTCATCGAAGCCACCCAACTGGTCAATTAAACTTTTGGGCGCCAGCATAAAGGCCCCCATGATCTGATCGATGGTTTGTAATTTGCGGTAATCAAAATCAGTCGCTAAATAGCGCTCAATACTCTGCAAATGCGGAAAGAGTTTTGGTAATTTTAGTAACATTAACATTATCGCCATTAAGGTTGGAAAACGACGCACTGATGGTTGAAAACTACCATCCATAAATTGCATTTTTGGTCCTAGTAAACCACAGTCGGGATGAGTTTTCATAAACTCTAGCGCCTGCGCCAACACCTCGGGTCCAATTTCGGTATCCGGATTTAAAAATAATACATAATCCCCGCTCGCTCGTTTTAAACCCAGATTATTGGCTTTGGCAAACCCTAAATTCGCGCCACTCTGAATGAATTTAATCCGACCAGAAAAATCACGCTCTAACATTTCCTTAGTGCCATCACCGGAATTATTATCGACAATAATAATTTCAAAGTCGGCGCCAGTTGAGGCCATGACCGTTTCTAAGCATTTTTTAAGTAGTTCCTTAACCTTCCAAGAAACTATAATGATTGAGATATCCATATTATTCTTAATTATGTCACACTTCATCGATTATTTCAAAAACAAAAGCGCTCTTCGAGAGTAGCGCTTTTGTCGTGATATTGAAACCAAATTAAATTTTATCAATTTGAACTTCGGTCATGTACTGTTTGTGACCAAATCTCTTGCTTTGGCGGGTCTTACGTTTGTATTTGACGCCAGTAACCTTACGGGTGCGGATTTGTCTGACCACAGTAGCGGAAATTTTAGTTGGCAAAACTGGAGTGCCAATTTCTGCCTTTTCACCATCGGCGATCAACAAGGTCTCTAATTCAACCTTAGAACCGGCCTCGGCTTCCAATTTTTCAATTTTGATTTTGTCTTCTTCTTTAACCAGATATTGTTTGCCTCCGGTCTTAATGATAGCTATTTTCGCCATATAATGATTTTAGAATTTATCCGTAGATTTAGTATTTATTACTTAATTATATTAGCTAAAATTGGTGACTTTGTCAAGAGCCAACTAAAATTAGCGAATATTTCAATCTTTTACCTAAATTTAAACGTTTGAATTAAGCCTATTTTCGCTTTAATCTCTTATCCCAGTTATTCCAATCAACAATCAAGCAAGAAGCTACGAAAATTGAGGAATAAGTACCGACAGTAATACCGAACAATAGGGCTAAGGTGAAATTCTTAGTAGAATCACCACCAAGGAAGTATAAACAAGCTAAAACCAATAATACGGTTAGTGAGGTATTAATGGAACGAACTAAGGTCTGATTAACGGAATCATTAACGATTTCGTCAAATTTACCAGAATAGAACTTACCGATATTTTCACGAGTACGGTCAAATACCAAAATTGTATCATGCACCGAGAAGCCCATAATCGTCAGTAAGGCAGTAATAAACAACCCATCAACCTCAATCTTCATAAAATGTCCTAAGATGGCAAACAAACCAACGACGATAATAATATCATGAGCCAAAGCAATCACGCCAGCTACACCGTATTTCCAAGAAGCTACAGGCTTAGAAACTTTGCGGAAAGAATAAGCGATATAAAGAATAATACATAAGGAAGCCAAAATAATAGCTAACCACGCCTTATTCTGTAATTCTTTACCGATAACTGGTCCGACAGAATCAAACCGATTTTCTTTAACAATATTGTCGGCGGTACCGTACTTACTAGTGATTGTTCCCAAAATCTGTTGATGTTGATCTTCAGTAACAGTTTTGAATTTTAAAATTAAACTGTCATTACCGGAAGATTGCACAATCACCTCACCCAAATTGAGTGGCTTAACAGTTTCCTGAACGTCGGTAATTTGTGGTCGGTTACCGGAAAAATTAACTTCCAGCATCGAACCACCAGTGAAATCTAGTCCTGGCTTTAAACCCCAAGCAATAATACTTAAGATAGAAACCAGAAAGAGAGCTCCGGAAACCAAGTAATAATATTTTCTATTTTTTATGATTTGAAACTTCATATTTTGCCCTGTTAAATAAGATTTAAATTAATTCTTAATAATATTAGTTTTGTTATTATCTAGTCCATCCTGTTAAGTCGATTTCTCGCTCTAGCGAATATTAAACAGGGTGAATGAAATTTAAGATGAGATTATTTTTTAGCTTTAACTCCGAAAAGCCATTTATGCTGAGCGAATTTCCACTTAGAAACCAACAATAAGAATTGTCTAGTAATAAAGATGGCTGAGAACATGGAAACAAAGATACCCAGAGCTAAAGTAAAGGCAAAACCCTTAATAATTGAAGAGCCAAACCAGAATAAAATGGCGCAAGTAATTAATGATGAGACATTAGAATCACGAATTGAAGTCCAGGCGCGATTAAAACCATCGCTCATCGCTTTTGGCAAATCCTTGCCGGCACGCAATTCTTCTTTCAATCTTTCAAAAATCAAGATATTAGCATCAACCGCCATACCAATAGACAGAATGTAACCGGTAATGCCAGCTAAGGTCAAAGTAACATGGAATAATTTAAATAAGGCTAAAGAAATTGCAGTATAAATCAACAAGGCAATAACTGCCAGAACACCTGGCAAATGATAGAAAGCAACCATAAAGATGGCGACAATAATCAAGCCCCAAAGACCAGCAACTAAGCTTTTTTGCATCGCTTTTTGACCTAAAGTAGCACCGACAGTAGTTTGCGATACTAAAGTGACAGGAACTGGTAATGCGCCAGCATTCAAGCGTTGAGCTAATTTTTTGGCTTCGTCTTGGGTGAAGTTACCAGAAATAACCGCCTTGCCACCCAAAATTGGTTCATTAACCTTGGGTTCAGAAATGGCATAGCCGTCTAAGAAGATAGCGACCGGTTTGCCAACATTACGTGTGGTAATTTCAGAAAACAACTGAGCGCCTTCATTATCAAATTCTAAAGAAACTTGAGGTATCATGCTGGTTGAATCGTAATCAACGCTAGCTTTCTTTAAGTTCTTGCCGGATAATTGAGTGTTAACCCATTCAGACTGAACTGGCACACCAACATCAGCCGAAGTTTTCAATTTAAATAAGATGTGGCGAACATCAACCTCCCGAGCATCACCTGTTCCCCGTTCCCCTTCTTTCTTAATAATATGATAGCCGAAGGAAGTTTTAACTAAATCCTGAGAAACTTCGCCTACTTTCAAGACATTAAAAATTTCATTATCAAATTCAGCGACCATTTGGCCCTTTTTGACTCCTTGATACAGGCCGCCATTATCCTTGCTGCCAGTATCTTCACTGTATTGCTTAGCTAAAGAAGCGAAATCTTCGCCGGCTTTAACTTTTTGTAAAACAGCAACAGCATTCTTACGAACTTCGAGGTTCATATCATCGAGCTGCTTTTGTTGATCAGTAGTCAATTGAGTTGCATTAGGATTTTCTTCTTTGAATTCCAATAATGGAGTTTCACCGATCATCTTAATGGCGCTATTAATATCATAAACACCGGCTAACTCGACATTAATGCGAGACTTGCCGCCAGTATTAGAAGTTTGCACAATTGGCTCAGAAACGCCCAAAGCATTCACGCGTCTTTCGATCACGTCTTTGGTACCATCTAAAGCGCTCTTTTGATCAGCTAACGGAATTTGGGACAAGTCAGCATCGTAAGTCAACTGAGCACCACCAAGTAAGTCCAAACCTAAACGATAAGGAACACCATAAGTTTCCAAATCAATTTGTTTGATTGTTTTCCAGGTTAAGTGTTTGCTATTATCCAAGGCGGAAACCTCCAACTTAGGAAAAACTGCCAAGCTATTAACTACTGGAGTAGCAGTTAAGCCTTGATCAATTTTAAATGCAACAACATTTTTAACGCCAATCACATCAATGAAAGCGGTAAAAATAAACAACAAGGCTATTACTATAATAACCCAACGTAACCTTCCCCTCTGACCGGGATTGAGGAACTTAGAAAATCGATTTTCTGCCATAATTAGATTGTGGATAGTTTTAAGAGTATGGCGTTATTTTAGCAAAAGACCCCTTAATTGGCAAGTTAATATCTAAATTAATACCAAAGTTAAGGAAATTTGACTAAATGGCGAAATTTTGTCAGAATTTAGGCAAGTTCTTTAATCAAATTAAGAGGAAATAATCATGCTCAATTTAATCTTAACCGCCCTATTTTTTGTCTTACCGGCCTATGTTGCCAATATGATGCCGGTGTTTTTTGCTAAAGCCGGATGGCTGAAGGTTCTTGGCTACCCCGTAGACGGGGGCCATAAACTCGGTAATCAAGAAATTTTTGGCAGTCATAAAACCTGGCGTGGTTTAGCAGCTGGTACTATCGGCGGTATTGTTACTGCCCTGCTACTCGCTGGCCTCTCTAATTTGCCGTTCTTTAACAACCTAGCACTCCTTAATTATAATCACAATTGGTTGGTTTTTGGCGCTTTGGCTGGTAGCGGTGCAATCTTGGGAGACTTAATCAAAAGTTTTTTCAAGCGTCGCGTTGGTATTAAGCCAGGCTCAACTTGGTTAGTTTTTGACCAATTAGATTTTGTCTTCGGATTTTTTCTGTTTACGGCCGTGATTATTTGGCCGGGCTGGAAAATTTTTGTTGTCGCTTGCTTGGCGACACTGATTCTTCATCCCCTGTCTAATATCTTAGGTAAACTATTGGGACTCAAGAAAAACTGGTTTTAAAACAAGGAGAACAATAATGTCATTTTTAGTCTGTTTGCTTTTGCTCCATTTCATTGGCATCTGGATTTCATTTTCATTTATCACTGCCTATATTATTTTGCAAAAGAGAAAATATGCTGATCATGTTTTGCCCCAAAAACCATCAAGCCTCTTTATAATCTTTTCGATTATTTTGGGATTTTCATTCTGTTGGGAAATACTGCTTCCTCTATTTATTTGTTACAACCTAAAATATTGGCCGATCGGATGCGATACGCGAAGGATAAAATAATATGTCAGCCTATCTTAAGGTCATCACTGGTCCCATGTTTTCTGGTAAGAGCGAGGAATTGATTCGATTGATGCGGCGACATACTTATGCTCGTAAACGCATCATAGCAATTAAGCCCAAAACTGATACTCGCCAAAACGGTATTCGGTCGCGGCAAATCAACGAAGCGGGAGAATCCATTACCTTCGCTGAATTTCCGGCGCTAGAAGTCAGCGATCGTGCGGAACTGAGTGCTATCGTGACGGAGCACATCCCTGACGTGCTAGCGATTGATGAGTGCCATTTCTTTGGCCCCTGGATTACTGAGTACATTCACTCATTGCTAGTTGATCCGAAGAATAATCTAATCATCTATATCGTCGGACTCGATCAGGAATCTCACTGTAAGACCTTCGGTCCCATGGGTGACCTGATGGCGCTGGCAGATGAAGTCGTCAAAATGAAAGCCATCTGCTTCAATTGCGGCCAAGAAGCCAATGTGACCATCGATAAATCCGGTACCGTCCGCGGTGAAGGTGAAATCCGTCCTGGCGATATCGAAATTTACGAAGCACGTTGCCGTACCTGTTGGCGACCGCCACAAAATGATTGATCATTATTTCAAAATTAAAAGTCCCGAACGATTCGTCGTTCGGGACTGTTTTTTTGTACTTTAGCGATTGTGATTACGATAGTCGTAATAAGGATACCAAAATGATTTCTTAAACTTCAGCCATTCATCACAAACTCTCTGATGTCCGCTTTTCCGTAAATCACGTAACTCATCAATAGAAAGATCAAATAGCACTCTACATGTTTTGCAAACATAACGACTTTCATTTTCAGGAATTGGTACATCAATATCGTCAATATGAGCAGTATCGAAAAGAGCGATATCATCGGCGGGATCAAATATTTCTAACTCGCCGGCGCATTTATCATAGATACTACCACTAGGCCGCATCCTAAACCAGATATCGCGGCCATGATTGTACATCTCACTACGATATAGAGCATAAACTACATCGTAGACATTAATCGCCAAGATGATTTCCCAAGCTAGTGCGAAGATGACTCCTCGAGCTCGATCCGAATCACTGGCGCAGATAACAAAGACCACAAAGGCAATTATAAAATGAATCAATAGGGCTAGAAAAAACCAGGCTAAAAATGTCATGATTATTTCTCCCATACTTTAGGGTTGTTGGTTTTTTTTCTTAACTCTTAACCTTAAATCTTTTTCGATAAGCGTAAAGCAACTTACTCGACAAATAACCAATGGCAAAGCCATCAGTCGGATTTTGCTGTAACCAATATAGCTTGCACCAAAAAGACTTTTCGAATTCCAGCCATTCTTTGCGTGGTCGTAAATGACCATGAGCCACCATTCGAGGCAATGTTTCGATTATGTCCTCTTTAGAATTGCTCCGAGTTTTGACAGAACTGCACGAATCACAACGAATAGCAAAGCCATCATCGGTGATTTTCAGTTGGCCATCGCAAGGCTCAAAAATATTATCTCTGCGATTTTCATACTTAGCACAAGCCACGAAAGATAGGGCCAATACCACGAAACCAAATACCCAGAGCAACTCCCAAAATAGGGCTTTCAAAATATTCAAAACAAATTCTTCCTTGGTAAAAAAATCAGCCCTGGCCTTTTTGGTAACTTCATAAATACTATCAAGCCCTGCCAGATACCTGACTTTTTCCAGATACTTCCAGTGATAGTGTCGGTAAGTCCAGAATACTCCAGTCACATGAATTGCGAGAATCCAAATGAATAGATTCATGACTATTTCTCCTTTGGTTTCTTGAAATGGTGTTTATGTATCAGATATAACGCAAATATAATCAGTACGGTGGTCATTAGTTGTTTCCTGTTGCTATTAGGTACTAAACAGAAATGGTTTAGAAGCAAACACTTGTTCTAACAGCGCCATCCGGACATAGAGACCGTTTTTGGCCTGTTGGAAATAAACCGCTCGCTGGTTGTTATCGACATCAACTGTGATCTCATTAACGCGCGGCAAGGGATGCATAATAATCGAAGTGACCGGAAACTTATCCGCTAGCTCATTGTCAATCACATACTTGCCAAACACTGTATGAAAAGCCTCCATATTGTCGCCGAAACGCTCTTTCTGAATGCGCGTGATGTAATTAACGTTAACACCAGCAGTCTGAATCTCTTCCGTTTCAACAAAATCGATCCGATGTTTGACTAGATATTCTAAAATATCATCACGCATCCGTAAGATTTTCGGCGAAACAAAAATGAAGCGGTTGTTCGGGAATTTGGACAGCAAGTAAACTAACGAACGAACTGTTCGGCCATTAGCTAAGTCGCCAATAAACTGAATCGTCAAGTTGTCGAGACGTCCAAATCGTTTATAGATGGTATAGGCGTCAAGTAGGGCCTGAGTCGGATGCTGACCAACTCCGTCACCCGCATTAATAATTGGAACTGGCGACACCAATGAGGCACGCTTGGCAGCACCAACTTCGTAGTGACGTAAGACGATCGCATCGACGTAACCGCCAATTACCCGTATTGTATCCTCAATCGTCTCACCTTTAGAGGCGGATGAGAATTCTTTGGCATTCTCTGTCGAGATGACTTTGCCGCCCAAACGTAGGACAGCCGATTCAAACGACAAACGTGTTCGGGTTGATGGCTCGTAAAACAAGGTCGCCACGATTTTTTCTTCGAGTGGCTTTAACTTTTCTCCCTGTTCATACTTTAGTGCCAATTTGAAAAGACGAATAATTGATTCCGGACTAAACTGCTGTGACTCAATGATGTGTCGTTGGTTATTCATGAGAACTACTCCTGTTTTGGTTATAGACTAAATTGTCAAAGTTCTAATAGTTATCCTAAGGATAATACTGAAATATTACGCAAATGTCAAGTTAGAATTGTTGTGATGCGCTTTTAAATTCTACCGGATTAAGTTATAATTAATCATATGAAAAAATTGAATTTAGCAAAAAATACCCTTATTTATACCGGCGCCCTATCAATGCAGAAAGTCATGTCTTTTCTGTACTTTATCGTGGTGGCACGGGCCATTGGTGTTGATGGGACTGGCAAATATTCCTTTGCGCTTAGCTTCACCTCGATCTTTGCGATGTTTTTGGATTTTGGCTTAACGCAAGTCATTATTCGGGAAGGCGCCCGCAATGAAGAACATTCCAAGCGCTACTTAGCTAACATTATCGCTTTTAAACTTTTAGCTTCTATAATAATCTGGTCAGTTATTGCTCTGGCTGTTAATCTGCTAAACTACCCACTGATTACCCGACAACTAGTTTACTTATCAGCCTTAGTGATGGTACTTGATTCTTTCTCCTTAACCTTTTATGGACTGTTGCGCGGTCATCGTAATCTTCAATATGAAAGCTTGGGAGTTATCTTGAACCAAGTCATGGTGATTATAGTGGGCGTGACGGCAGTTGTATTCCACTTAAGTATTTTATTTTTTATCGTCGCCTATTTGATTGGCAGTATTTTTAATCTGTCATTTTCTTTATTTACTCTTAATCGCAAACTCAAGCTAACACCGTGGCCGCAATTTAACCGCGCCACACTCATTGAATTATTCAAATTGTCTTTGCCTTTTGCTATTGCGGGAATTTTTGTGCGTATCTATTCGGCAATGGATATTGTATTGCTCTCGAAGTTAGCTGATGATTCAGCGATTGGTTGGTATAGTGCCGCTTACAAAGTGGCCTTTGCCTTGCAGTTCATCGGCGTTGGTTCACTTGCGGGAATTTATCCGGCTTTTAGTGCTTACTATGTTGAATCCAAAACCAAATTAGCAGAGTCATTCGTTAAGATTTTAAAATATTTAACACTAGTATCGCTACCGCTAGCAGTTGGTGTTATCGCCATGGCGGACAAAGTAATCGTGCCAATTTTCGGTCATCAATATGCCGGTTCAGTTCCGGCCTTACAAGTATTAATTTTGTGCTTGCCTTTTTCTTTTATTTGTTTTCCTTTAGGTGCAATGCTCAATGCCAGCAATAAACAACATTGGAACATGTGGTCACTGGGCTTAACCGCTTTGATTAATTTAATTTTAAACCTGGCCTTAATTCCTGAGTTTAGCTATATCGGCTCAGCCTGGGCGAGCTTGATTAGTTATATTTTCTTATTTGCCAGCGGCGTATACTTAGTTAATAAAATTTTACCTTATCCGAAAAAAACCTTACTGTGGAATTTTATCAAAATTGGCGCTGCTGCCATAATTATGGGTCTCGTCGCTGACTTTTTAAAATTTGAATTGCATTTCCTGTTGGTAATCCCCATCGCCGCTTTAGTCTATTTAATTTTGATTTATGTTTTTGGTGTTTTCCGCCAGGCTGATTGGGAAGAAGCGAAATTAATGTTACTTAAGAAACAACTCTAATATGACTCTTTCTGTAATTATCCCGACTTATAACCGCGCTAAATATTTGCCACTAGCTCTGCAAAGCTTGGTGTTGCAAAACTACCCTCAAAATGAATTTGAAGTTATCGTGATTGATGACGGTAGCGAGCCCAGCATTGAGCCAATCATTACTGAATATCAAACCAAACTTAATTTAAAATTTATTAAGCAGACTCACGGCGGAGTTTGTCGAGCGCGCAATGCCGGCATCAAGCTCGCCCAAAGTGACGTCTTGGTCTTTTTTGACGATGATGCGGTTGCGGATATTAATTGGTTACAAGCGGTAGCTGACACTATGAAAACTGAGGATTTAATAGTTGGACGAGTTAAAATTTTAAAGCACCCTTTCTGGGGATATTTTGCCCCGCATTATGATCGCGGTGAAATTTTGAAGCCTACCGATTCTCTGCTCGAAGGTAATTGCGCTATTAAAAGAGCTGTTTTTGATAAGGTCGGATTGTTCGATGAAAATATCGAATACGGCCACGAAGGCCAAGAGTTTTTAAATCGAACCAATCAGTTCTATGTGCTAAAATATTGCCCAACCATGATCATTCATCATGATTATGCCACTAGCATATTTGATTACTTAAAAAAGCAATACAAGTTCGGACAACAGTCAGCTTATCTGGAATCTAAATATGGCGAGAGAAAAACTACTGACACCAGAGAAAAAAACGCTTTGCTAGAAAGTTTGCCAACTGGTAAAAAATTAGCTATCAAGCTAGTGGCGCGACTCGGTTATTATGTCCATTCATTTGGCTACTGGCTGAGCAAAAATAAATATCGAAAAAATATAAAAGACGAGGATTAATGCCTCGTCTTTTTTGATTGGTAATATTAATTAGCCAGCATCATTTCGACTAAGCGATTAGTGTAGCCCCACTCATTATCATACCAAGCTAAAACTTTAATCATATTCCCGCCGACGACGCGGGTAAATTTCAAATCAACAATTGAAGATTGCGTGGTGCCGATAACGTCAGTCGAACATAACTCATCATCGGCTCCGGCCACACCCAAAATACCTTTATACAAAGAGTTATTACTAGCTTTAATAAAAGCCTTATTAACGTCCTCAACGTTAACGTCTTTTTTCAAAATAGCGGTAATATCGGAAAGTGAACCACAAATTACGGGCACGCGAATAGCAATGCCATCAAACTTTCCTGCTAACTCCGGAATAACTAAGGCCGTGGCTTTAGCGGCTCCAGTGGTCGAAGGCATAATATTGGCAGCTCCAGCGCGTCCCCGGCGAACATCTTTGCTGTCTGGTCCATCGACAATTTTCTGAGTAGCAGTATAGGCATGAACTGTCGTCATTAAAGACTTTTCGATACCAAAAGCCGACTCCAAAACTTGCATGACCGGCGCGATACAGTTTGTAGTGCAAGAGGCGTTAGATATCACCTTTTGCTTACCGATATTGTCTTCGGTGAACTTCGTACCAAAGACTAAAGTTAACACTTCGTCTTTTGCGGGAGAAGATAAGACAACTTTTTTGGCGCCTGCCCTGAGATGCATTTCTAATTCCGCTTTCTTTTCAAAGACTCCAGTGCATTCCAGGACGACATCAATCCCCAACTTCTTCCAAGGCAATTTGCTGGGATCTTTTTCTGATAAGACAGGAATCTTTTTGCCATTAATAATTAAATTAGTAGCATCATAGGTCACCTTTTTGCTGTAGCGGCCATAGACTGAATCATAGCGCAAGAGATAAGCTAAAGTGCGAGTGTCAGTCAAATCATTAATAGCGACAATCTGAACACCCTTCTTTTCTAAGGCGATCTTGAGGGCACAGCGCCCGATACGGCCAAAGCCATTAATAGCAATTTTCATAAACAATAAATTTATTTCTTATACCATTTATTATAACAAACATTCGGGCAATTAAAAAACCTCACTAACTAGCAAGCTAGTCAGTGAGGTTAAAATGTACAGCTATTTACCAGAATTGATGTGTTCAACTATAAATCGACCAAGATCAACTCGATCGCGGTAGAGCTCAGACTCATTAACCGCGCTACGCAAGACTTCCTCGAAGGAAGTTTCTCTATCGAGGACCAGTGCCAGGGCCATTTCGTCTTTCGGTTTAAACCCATTAGCCTTGGCACGAGCCAGCACTTTCAAATATTCATTATCACCACGGCATAACTGGTCTAGCTCCGATTGCTCAGGAAACCAAACTTCGGAAACTACCACCCGCTTATCGTAACCGGTGCTCGAGCAAATGGAGCAATCGCGCGGTGCAGCCCGACGACAAAGTGTGATTTTTCTGTTTAGTCCAGTTAAATCAAAATAGCGACTGAGCTCAGGAATACCATCGTATTCCTCGAGACAATAGCGGCATAAGCGTCGCGTTAAACTCTGAGCAATGACACCAGTAATCTGTGGCATAATTATTCGCGGATCAACCCCTAAAGTTTCAATGCGACTATAAACAGTCATCGCCGAGCTTGTATGCAAGGTTGAAAATACCAAATGGCCAGTTATGGCTGCTTGTGAGGCAATCAGCATCGTTTCGGGATCGCGAATCTCACCAATCAGAATGATATCTGGGTCCTGACGCATCAAAGCACGGCTAACAACTGCAAAGGTCAGGCCCATCTTTTCATTAATGGAGGTCTGCGTTATTCCAGACAGCTGCATTTCCACCGGATCTTCCGCCGTCAAGATATTCTTAGTGCGACTCATGCTAAGCAACGACAATAACGTATACAAAGTTGTCGTCTTACCGCTACCGGTAGAACCAACCACTGGAATAAAGCCGCTAGAGCGGAAAATATGTTGCAGAATCTGATCGCGCTGGTTATCGGGAAAGCCTAAGCGGCTAATATCATAGCCATCCAGCTCCCGTTTCAGCAAACGAATGACAACTTTCTCGCCATGAATAGTTGGCAGAACTGCCACTCGAAAATCATAATTCTTATACTGTGGGTTTTGCTTAACAAGTTCCAAGTCAAAGAGCAATCGCCCGTCCTGAGGTAGACGGTGCTCATCCATTTTCATGCTGGCCATTGTTTTTAATTTTGCAACAACCTGCGTAACTTGAACCCCAGTCAGACAATAGGCATGATTCATCACACCCAACAAACGGAATAGAACTGCCCCGCCAATATTGTCATCAGCCTTAACTTTAGGCTCGTTCTTTTCATCATCCTGATAGTACACGACCGCCTTGGGTATTTCTTTCTGTCTGGGTGGAACATAATTTGGATCTGGTTTGATATGAATATCGGAAGCACCGAGACTCATAGCCATAGCCAAAATTGCAACCGTACATTCTGTGGCCGCTGATTCCGGATCAATGTTATTGAGGTAAGTTTTGCGCGCCGCTTTGTCTAGGACACGATTTTTCTGCAACTCAATATACTGGTCGAAGGTTAAAATGATAAAAAACGAATTCTCTTTGCTAACGACGTAACCAATGTTACGTTGGCATTCCTCAAACTTAACCGCGATATCATCAACCGTCAGCACTTGCGCATGAAGCGTCTGTTCGGTTAACGGCTTATCTATATTTTGCGACGTTAAGGGATCCATACGATACATGCAGCAGGCAAAAATGGCTATCTTCCGACCATTATTCTTCACTGCGATCGGCAAGAATCCATTGTTACTGAAAACATTGGTGATACTGGCGGGATTAAAGATTAATGGCGACCGATCCATTTCGGCTACCAAATTCGATAGAGTCAAAAATGAATCCGGCAGAATTTTAGCCATCATTCCTTGCGTGGTCATCGCCACTGCTAAATCATGTTCGCGACTTACTGGGGTCATGGCCTTACTCCTTCTATTTGTTTGTTAAGTATTGTCAAGGTCCGATAACATAAATTACCAAATAATATATATTTTGTCAATATAAAAACCCCCAAAGGATTGGGGGATAAAAGCAATGAACTTATTCGACCGGCACAACTTTGATTTGTGTCAGTAAATCAAACAACCAGGCAAATTGAGGATCGGCACTATCGACTTCAAGTGCTTCAATAATATCCTGAACCTTTCCCAAATCAGAATCATATATTTTCTTCGCAAATTCGAGTAATTCGTCAAGTGATAGACTTTCTCGATCTAAATCATGATCCTCACTAAACTCATCAATAATATAGCCAATAAATTCCGCTTCATCTTCGCCTATCTTCCCCTCTAAAATATTGGTGGCACCATAACAATGTACCCCAAAAAACATATAATCTTGATTATAAACTAATTCAGTAATCCCAGCGTCTTTAAGACTCAGCAAAATTTCATAACGCATGGCTGAGTCCAATAGATCACATAGCTTCTCGGTTAGCGATTCAAGTACATTTGCAATAATTGTCGGCTTGATAAATCTAGCCTCCATTCTCTGATGGATTGAACCAGGCACTAACTTTACGGCAGTCTCTTTCTGTTCTGACATTACTCTGGCCTCCTTGGTTGTTACGATAAAAATAATTTTAAATGAGCACAATTATATCTTTAACTATTCTTTAATTTTTAATTGGAACCTCAACAATAACCGCTCGTTCTTCTTGTTTGGTTTTATCAATTTGCACATCAACGGAACACTTCAGGACGTGCCAGCCAACCACCACTCCCCGTCCATGTACAGTTTTGACACGGGTACCAACTGGCGGTAATTTTTTGATTAATTCCTGATAATGCTCTTCCTCAAAAGCCAAGCAACACTTCAAGCGACCGCAAATTCCTGATAATCTTTCCGATCCTCGATGCACCACTTGTTGGTCTTCAGCAAATTCAGAAGTGACATTGCCAAGCTTCTTCAGATGTGAACGGCAGCATTGGTTCTCACCGCAACAGCCGACATTGCCAATTAACTTAGCTTCATCGCGAACACCCATTTGATGTAAGCGAATCACCCGACCAAAACGACGCCCCAATTCTTTAACTAGTTCACGAAAATCGATGCGACCGTCGGCGATAAATGCGAAGGCTAACCGTTGTCCATCTAACGAAAAATGACAATCAACGATTTTCATATCCAAACCGTTTTTCTTAGCCACTTCGCGACAATCTTTAAGCGCTGTTTCTTTGTTGGTTTCATTATTATTGATGATCTCACGATCATGTCCATTAGCTAAGCGTTTGATTAAGTTTTTAGCCGATTCAGCAGTTGCTTCTTTGACTTCCTTAATTTCAACCAGACGTCCAGCATCTTCGCCGAATTCAGTTTCGATAATTACAAAATCGTTGATAGACAAATTGAGGCTACCAGGATTTTGTGAGGTTATTTTTTCCCAAGGATTTATTTCAACGAGATAGTGAATCATAATTAACTGTTTGAGACTACCGGCAAGACTTGCCGGCAGCACTTAAGTAGTCAATTCCAAAATTAAACATTATAACGTGCCCAGGCGATAACATCAGCCTCACCCAACAAGTCCTTAATCTTTTTGGTATCATCTTTGATGAACACTTGATTGATCAAGCAATTCTCTTCATAGAATTTATTAAGTTTGCCCACTAAGATTTTTTCAATCATCGCTTCTGGCTTGCCCTCACTCTTCAATTGTTCGGTATAGATTTCTTTTTCTTTGGCTTGAACATCAGCATCAACTTCTTCTGGTTTCAACCATTTTGGAGCCATCGCGGCAATTTGCATCGCGACGTCGTTAGCCGCTTCTACGTCACCGCCCGATAAGACAATGACACCAGCCACTTTCTTATTAGCATGCAAGTAACGGCCGACTAAAGCACCTTCATAAATTCCCTGTCCGGCAATCTGAATGTTTTCACCAATCTTAATAACTAAGTCATTAATAGTATCGGTAGCATAAGTTTTGAAAGCCTCTTCGCCCTTAGCCAACAACTCTTCGGCCATCGCTTTCACGATCGCTTGGAATTCTTCGCCACGAGAAACGAAATCAGTTTCACAAGCGAGTGCTACGACCGCACAACGTTTCTCGTCGCCGGCAATAGCTATCGCGCCATTTTTGACTTCACGATCAGCTTTCTTAGCGGCTTTGATCTCGCCTTTTTTGCGCATCAATTCAATCGCCTTATCTAAATTGCCATCGGCCTCTACTAAAGCGGCTTTGCAATCACCGAGTCCGGCACCGGTTGCTTCACGCAACTGTGTAATGAGCTTTAAATCTATAGACATAATAATATAAATTAAGAATTACGAATTAAAAATTACGAATAAATAATTTCCTTCGAGTCTTCCGAGAAATTATTCTGCTTGCTTGGCTGCTTCTTTGCCTTGCTTTACTTTGCCGAAATTAACGGCTTCGGCAATGGAGCGAGTGATGAGCTCAATCGAGTTGACCGCGTCATCATTGGCAGGGATCGGATAATCTAAAGTATCAGGATTGATATTGGAATCAGCGAAAGAGATAATTGGAATGCGTCTTTTTCTGGCTTCCAGTAAAGCGGTCTTTTCTTTTTTGGCATCAAGAATAAACACAGCGTCAGGTAATTTGGTCATAACCTCTAAACCACCAACCATTTTTTCTAAACGTTCGATTTCTTTGCTGAATTCGACTTGCTCTTTCTTGGTGTATTTGGCTAAGGCGCCAGATTCTCTCTGCTCTTTTAATGATTTGTATTTCTTGATCAGCTTGCCGACATTACCGAAGTTAGTGAATAAACCACCAACCCAGCGTTCCTTGATGTAAGGCATACCGGCTTGTTTGGCATATTTTTCAATAATGCCTTTACCTTGGCTCTTAGTGCCGACAAACAAAACTAAACCACCATTCTGGCCGATTTTCTCGGCGAAGTCGGTAGCTTCTTTTAATTTTTCTACTGTCTTTTCTAAATCGATTACATGAACACCATTTCGTTCAGCGAACAAAAATTGTTTCATCTTTGGATGCCAACGGCCTTTTTGATGACCAAAGTGGACACCAGCCTGTAGCAATTCCATTAAAGTTGGGCTTTGCATAGTCTTTCCTTTCTTGCCTCCAATTCTGACATCTGCCATAGCGGCGGATTGACCCGATTTAAATTCAATGTAACTTGAAGGTTGACGGGCAAGGAAAAGTCAGAAAAGTGAGGAATATTTATTAATTTTTTTAAATTGATCCCCGAGGGGAATGCCTTTCTAATTTAGCAGAATTCGCCTCTAAAGTCAAGGATAATAAATGGCCCATTTAACACTCTTGACATTTTTTGTTAAATACCATATAATTAATTCATAAATTTAAACATTTTAGTTAATTTCTATGAAAAAAGAAACCCATCCAGAATATCATAAGGATGCCAAAATCAACTGTGTTTGTGGCCACACCTTAACCGTCGGCTCAACCAGAAAAGAAATCAATGTGGAAATCTGTTCCGCTTGCCATCCTTTCTATACCGGCAAACAGAAATTGCTTGATACCGCTAGACGTGTTGAGAAATTCAACAAGCGCACCGAATCTAAAGCCGGTGAAGTTATCAGCAAAACAGTTAAGAAAGAAAAACAAAAAACCCTTAAGGCTGCTAAAAAAGCTGAAAAGGAAGGCGTTAAAATTATTAGAAAATAGATACCATCAAAAGAACTGGCTACTTATTGCAGTGGCCGGTTCTTTTATTTTAAGCTATAATTAATCAAGTGTATAAAGTTTAAAGTCTGTAAAGTTTAAAAGAAAGGGGCAAAATATTTAGAGCCAAATACATTATAGACTTTACAAACTATATTGACTTTAAGACTAATCTTTCTATGAAAGCTAAACTTGCCAAACTACAACTGCGATTCGAAGAACTCGAGCGACTTCTCCAAGAGGAGTCGATAATTTCTGATATCCCAAAAATGAAAAAGTTGTCGCAAGAATACGACGACCTACGCGAAACAATTGGTGCCAAAAAGAAGTTAGAAAAGATCGAAGCGGACTTAGCGGAAGTTGAAAAGATGATTGCCGACAATGCGGATGATGCCGAAATGCTTGCCGTTTCTCAAGAAGAAAAAACTGACCTCCTACGTCAACAAGCCGACATCGATAAAGAAATTCGCTCACTACTGATTCCTAAAGATCCTAACGATAAGAAAAACGTTATCGTCGAAATTCGGGCTGGTGCTGGTGGCGATGAATCCGCTTTATTTGCAGCCGAGCTCTTTCGTCTCTATGCTCGTTATGCCGAAAAGCATCATTGGAAGGCGAAACTAATCGAAGAAAGCCGTATCGGTATTGGTGGCTATAAAGAAGTGGTGTTTGAAATTACTGGTCTAAATGTTTTTGCCAAAATGAAATTTGAGAGCGGCGTACATCGCGTCCAACGTGTTCCGGAAACTGAAAAGAAGGGCCGCGTTCATACTTCGACTGTCACGGTCGCGGTCTTGCCAGAAGCGGAAGAAACCGACGTCAAAATTGAAGCTAAGGATTTGCGCATTGATACTTTCTGTTCTGGTGGCGCTGGCGGTCAATCGGTAAATACTACCTACTCTGCTGTGCGCATTACTCACATTCCCACCAACATCGTTGTTTCTTGCCAAGACGAACGCAGCCAATTACAGAATCGCGAAAAAGCCATGATCGTTTTGCGCTCGCGTTTGCTGGATCACTACCAACAAGAAGAAGACAAGAAATTATCGGCCGCACGCAAATCACAAATTGGCACCGGCGATCGCTCTGAGAAAATTCGAACTTATAACTTTCCGCAAGACCGCATTACTGATCATCGCATTAACCAGAATTACTCCAATATTCCCGGTATCATGAATGGAGAATTAGATCAAATGCATACTGACCTAAAAGACTTTTACGATTCTCAATCAATTACTGACAGCATCTAAAATAAAGACCCCACTAACAGTTAAGTTAGTGGGGTTTTGGTTTGTGCTATTTTTCGGAATCATTTTGAAGAATGACCACTTTTTGATATATCAGCAATATTCTAAATGTTTTCTCTACGCTATTTGAGCAAACAAAATCATAATCATATCCAATCATTAGGGGTTGGTCAGTTCGAAACTTAGCCATCCTTTCCATTTTGAAAATTTGCCCGAGTATTAAGAATTTATCACCACGATCAGGCTGCGGCCAATCTTGGCGCTCACACCAGCAAGTAAAATCATTCTGCTCATCATTGGTACGAGCCAAACCAATTAACTTAAATGGGGATACTTTCTTTGCCCGCAAAAACCCCTTAATATCACCAATTTCGAGGAAGCCATCAAGCAGCTCAAGCCAAACTCGATGCTCGAGTTTTTTGAGTCTCGCCAAGTAATTCGAAACTCGCCGATTCCAGCTGACAAAAAATTCGCTAGCCACATCTGGAGATACTTGCAACATTAAGGCAGTCATCTTTCCGCGAATTTTACGTTTATCGCTGCGAGTTTTAGCCTGCGAGTAATTAAGAAACAACCTCAGCCATTTTTTTTCTTGTTTGTCATCAAACTGAAGTGCCATGATTATCTCTCCCGAGTTGGTTGCCATGAATATCAACAACATCTTTAAGAGTAAAGCCTTGCTTACGATAGCGATACTTAATACCAGCAATCAGGACGGGGCACTTACCGACAAATGGTTGTTTGTAACAACGCTTCTTGGCTAAACCGATCAAAATGTCTTGGTCACCGTCCATGAAGCGCCAAAACTTATCCTGAAAATGCACGCCATTATACATGGTCCGGCCAGTATCATCGATTAGCAAAATCAATTTGTCGCGATACTCGGTAGCTAATTGCAATTCAACTAATTGGGTGAATTTCCCAGTCCAACACAACAGGAAAAACAATTCTTCCAAATGCGGCATTCGCGATGCACTCGACCACTTGTCAAAGCGCTCCCGCAGATATTTGGGCAATTTCAATTCGTCCGACCAAAAACCCCGGGGAATTGTACATATCAGCCGATGGAACTCCCGGCATTCATCTTCGGTTATCAAGGCCACTTTCAATTTGTCATCCGCGATGGAGATATGATAACGAACCATAAATTTAATACACTCATCAAGCACTCGACGATAATGCGCAATCACATCGCTGTAGCCGTCAGACATTGCTAGTCTCCTTATGGGTTGATATTTTCAAAGTTCAAATCAATTCCAATGCTACCACTAAAATCGGCATTTGTCAAAGGGTCGCAAACCAGCTAAAATAGATGATATGACTATTAAATTAGCGCTGGCTTCCGCCATCAAAAAACTAAAACAAAAAGCTATCAGTTCAGCTCATATCGATGCTGAGATATTATTAGCTTTCATTTTAAAACAAACCCGTGAATGGCTACTCGCTCATGATGATCACGAACTCACCTCCCGCCAGCTGGCTAAATTTCTTACACTCATTTCTCAACGCACTAGCTATGAACCCTTGGCCTACATTATTGGCTACAAAGAATTTTATGGCTTAAAGATTAAGGTCAATAATAACGTCTTAATCCCCCGTCCGGAAACAGAATTATTAGTTGATGAAGTGCTTAAAGTCTACCATCAGACAACTGGTGCCAAACCGAAGATTATCGACATTGGCACCGGATCTGGTGCGATTGCCTTAGCTTTAAAGAAGAGCCTGCCTAAAGCCCAAATCTGGGCTCTAGAGGCCTCTCCTAAAGCCCTAGCCTTGGCCCGCCAGAACGCCAAAAACCTCCATTTGAGCATTGATTGGTATAAAAGCGATCTTCTGGCTACCCTACCCGTGAAGTCGCTAGGTGGGGCAATTTTGGCCGTTAACCTGCCTTACGTGGCCAAGTCGGAACCCGCCAAGTTTAGTAAGGAAGTACGCCTCGGCTTGCGTCATGAACCGGCCAGCGCTATTTTTGCGAATGAAAATGGCACGGCCGATTATAAAAAATTATTTAAAGCAGTCGCCGCCCTACCAACTAAGCCCGCATATTTAATTGCCGAAATCGGTAGCATGCATTACAAAAAGTTTTTAGCACTAACGAACACATATTTTGTTCAGGCTAAAATTGAATTGAAAAAGGATTTAGCTGGCCGACCACGATTATTAATTATTAAATTTTAGTATGGGTCTTCTCTTTGCTTTTCTTGCCGTCGTGTCCTGGGGCATCGGCGATTTTCTCATTCAACGTTCCGCACGCAAGTTTGGCGACTGGACGGCGATGTTTTACGTAACTGCTTTTGCCGCCATCGTTCTCTTCCCTTTTGCTGTTTTCAATTTGCCGCAGCTGTTAACTAACCCCACCGGACTCATCACTTTGATCATTGCTAGCTTTGTCATTTTAATCGCTGGTCTCTTAGACTTTCAAGCTTTAAAAGTCGGCAAACTTTCGGTCATCGAACCGATCTACGCTTTCGAAGTTCCACTAGCAGCACTCTTAGCTGGATTTTTTATTGCCGAGTGGCTGACTTTTTGGGAGATGTTTTTGATTGTCAGTTTAATGCTCGGCATCTTTTTGATCTCAGTTAAATCTTGGAAAACTTTGAGAAACCTCCATTTAGAAAAAGGCGTAATCTTGGCAGTACTGGCCACGATTGGCATGGGAGGAGTAAATGTTTTATTTGGCGTGGGTGCGCGTAGCACTGACCCCTTAATGCTTAATTGGTTTACTAGTACGTTTATGGCAATCGTCACTGGTTGTTATTTAACTTACAACAATCATTGGGCCAAAGTAAAAAGCGATTGGCAGGCCAATAAGAAGTTAATCTTCTCAGTCGGTATCTTTGATACGATCGCTTGGGTCGCCTATTCATTTACTACTTTGTATCTGCCAATTGGCATTGCCACTGGCATAACCGAAAGCTATATTGGTCTGGCCTCGTTCTTGGGCGTCGTCTTTAACAAAGAAAAATTGAAGCGGCATCAATGGGCGGGCTTCTTCATTACCGTTATTTCCGCGATCGTACTAGCCATCTTGGTCAATAACTAATCCCGATAAAATAAAAATTCTCCGCAACTATTGTTACGGAGAATTTTTTATGACAAAAACTCAAAATTATTTCTTGTCCGCTTCAGGCTTAGCACCTTCTACGGCAGCAGCTTCACCCTCAACTGGGGCAGCGGCAACCACCTCTTCAACTTCGACGGCCTTAGGACGAGCCATCAAAGCCACTACGTCTTCCGGTTCATGATGCAAAATTTCAACTTTAGCTGGAACATTTAAATCCTTGATTTTAACTGTCGAATCAAATTCTGCTAAAGTCGAGATATCAACATTAATTTCATGAATCAAGTCGGCAGGTAAACAGTGAATTTCAACTTCGGAAATATTATGAACGACTACGCCGCCTTCAGCCTTGACCAGTAGAGATTCGCCGATAAATTTAATTGGAATATTGGCATTGATTTTTTCTTTCATGTTAACTTGATGTAAGTCAGCATGAATGATGCGATGCTTGGTCGGTTCAATCTGCACCTCAGAAATTAACGCCTTGATCGGTTCTTTACCTTCAAGAACCAAATCGATGATGGTGCTCTCACCCGCTTCTTTTAAAATCTTATCGAAATCAGCATAGCTGAATTCTAAATTTAGGTTTTCGGTTTTGTGTCCATAAACGACTGCGGGAATCATTCCTGCTACGCGAACCTTTTTAGCGTCTCGGCCTAGCTGGCTTCTTAAAGCAGCTTTTAATTGTAGTGTCATATAATTGTTATTATTAGTTATTTTCTTATTTGTAAATTAAAAAGAGGTCGAATAAAGTACCTCCTTTTATCAAGTTTTAATTTTAAAATTTACTCTGATGATTAAAATACTCCACGACGCCCAGAACGTCATTAGCACTGACACGACCCCAATCTTTGGCAGTCTTAATTTCAAAAGCATTTAAGTCAGTCACTACACCCACTGAAGTCAAACCATAACTACCAGGAGTAAGCGCGGCAACAACACCTGAACCACAGCTTTGACATCTAATAAACAGCAAATGAGCGCCTTCAGTTTCATCGAGAACTGCGGTTTCTAAGGGATTATGCTCCGTTTGGCACAAGGGGCAGCGAGAAACGAGTTTTAAGCCATCCAGGCCACGCTGACTGTTAAAGTTAGGTTGTCCAAAAATATCTCTCATACTCGATTATTATAGCAGAAAAGCTAAAATAAATCAAAAAGAGACCGGGGAGGTCTCTTTAAAGGTGCTTATTTCTTACTGGGATCAGGGATAGAGTAGCGTGCAACAATCATCGGCCCATCATCACCGCCAAAGCCCGTATCCGGACCGAAATCGGGAACGGGGGTGCAATTGTAATCAGGCGGTATCTTAATCAGTCCACTTAAGACCTCTTGCGGATCGTGATAGACGATGCGCTTCAGGTCGCGGTCATAATCTGCCAATTTAGTATTGAAGGCAAAAATCATGGTCATCTTCTCATCAAACAAAACGCCATAGCTATTGAGCTGGCTACCGGATCCGATCACCTTTTCGGCCAGGAGCTTCAGCTCGGGGCCATAAGCAGCCAGAAAGTCATCAAGTAAACGACCGGTATCATTCTGAAACAGCAATAAATAGCAGGTCTTAAGTTCGTAAGATCCAGGCAACACCACATCAACGGAATGCTTCTTAGCTTCTTCCCGCATAATGTCAATGGCGTTCGGTGATTCTTCGGGTGAAATCTTTTGCATCTTGATCATCCTTTGTCGGTTGTTGATTGCTTAGGGTCTACGATGGCGTAACGAAAAACGATTCGCTGCCGCCGACCAAAACCACCACCTGATTGAGTCGGCAATTCGACTGGCGGCACATTGGTTAATTCCACAGTCTTAGCGTATTTCTCAATAAGCTCTGCTAAAACTTGTTGCGGCTCCTTATACACCACCTGACAAGTTTGCGGATCGTATCCAGCCAGCTTCATATTAAACGCAAAGATCATTCGCAGCTCACTGTCATAAAGAACACCGAAATCGTGCCATTCGATCTTATTACCAATCACCTTTTCCACCAACTGCTCCAATTCAGAGCCAAAGGCATTCAGAAAGTCTTCTAGCAAGTTGGAACGCACCCTAGTCACCACTAAATACATAGTTTGTGGGCCACGATCAGTGTTAATAGTAATGGCTGCACCCATCGTCTTAATATTGCTATTAATGTTACCAATCGCATTAAAAGGAATTGGTAAACCAGTCGAATCAAGTTTTGGGTATTTCTTTGACATCGCTTATTTTCTCCCATGGTTGTCAGTTTCAAAATCGCGATAAACGCAAAAAGGCGCATCATGCAGTTTAGCATTAAACGACCAAGACATGCTGGCGCAACCGCCGCGGCAAGTCTCCAATTTATCACAACAAGCACAGCGAGAACTTGGACTAACCGCTGACACGTCAAACTTTCGATTGAAACCAAAATAGTGATCATTACCCCAAATGTCTGCCAGCGACTGCTCGCGCACATTGGCAATAATAAACTGATCACCATAGAGCGACAAACAGGGCACTACATCGCCATTGGCCCGAATACCCAAGCCGGAAATCCCCGCTTGGCAACCTGGCCAATCGCCCGCTCGCGTCAAACCCAAATGATCAAATCCAAAACAATCCGCTCCAGTAATAACCATTTCCGGATAACGATGGCGCAAGCTGTACAACTCCAGACAAACTGCATTAAACTCTTGACGATCAAGAAGCTCATCAGAATCGCTCATGCGACCCATGGGTGCAGCAATCTGTATTTGCCAACCGGAAACACCAAGCGTGTGCAAGGTATGGCCAATCTGTGACAACTCGCGATAGTTCAATTTAGAAATCGTCGTGTTAACCACGGTCGGAATACCCGCCGCCACTAACCGACTAATTGTTTGAAGCGACTTAATCCAGGCCTGAGAATTTTGCCTGATGTAATTATGAGTGTCTTTGTTGCCATCAATACTAACACCGATGGCATAAGGTTTAACGGTTGAAAATAACTCTAAATAGCGATCAGGCAATACGATACCATTTGTGATGATACCAAACCCTAAACCATTCAACCGGGCAGAAATCAGTAACGCATCAAAATCCTTTTTTAAGAACGCCTCACCGCCGGAGAAAACAATTTTTTCCGTGCCCAAGGCTGCCAATTCAGTAAAGACTCGCTGCCATTCCGACACCGATAATTCATTTCTTGAATCCGTAGTATCGCAGTCCGAACCACAATGAAGGCAGCGCAAATTACAACGCCTCGTCGTTTCCAGAACGACCGTATTCAACTGGTGTTTTTTCGACATTTACATTGCTCCTAGTTGTAACTATTGTCAAAGTCCGATTAATCAGATTAACAAAAATCAGCGCCCTTGTCAACACTGGCCTAGCGGCCGCGAATTGCTACGCCATAACGATAAATACTGAGGTTAACCCCGGTTAGAATCAGCATGGTCAGCAAAAAGCTACCACCGTAAGAAACAAACGGTAGTGAAATACCGGTTACCGGCAATAAACCGATGCACATACCAATATTAATAAAAATATGAAAGAAAACCATGCCAGTAGTTAAGAGCGCAATAAACAATCCGAAGTCATCCGGGGCATTGCTGGCAATTCGATAAAAACGATAAAAAAATAAACCGAATAATGACAGCAATAGAAATACTCCGACAAAGCCGATTTCTTCGGCGACAACAGCAAAAATAAAGTCAGTCTGACTTTCGGGAATAAACTTCAACTGGCTTTGACTGCCAAATCCCAATCCGCGACCAAGGAATTTGCCACCGCCAACAGCAATGACGGACTGCGCCACATTATAACCGCGACCAAGAGGATCGCGCGCCGGATCAAGAAAAGAATAGATGCGATCTTTCTGATAAGGTTGCAACACTAACAGCCAAGCAACTGCCACCAGCGCCAACATCGTACCTAAAATTATAATGACTTGCCACTTGTCTTTGACAATCAATAAAAATGCAACTAACCAAATAAAAAACAACACCATCGCCGAACCAAAATCAGGCTGAACCGCCACTAAGCCAATCGGTATTGCGACTAACGCGCCCATGAAAATTAAATTACTAAATTTATATAACGTTCGTGAATAACGACTACAAACATCAGCCAGCACAAAAATAATAAATATCTTGGTTAATTCTACTGGCTGAAAACTAAAAAAACCAAAATTAAACCAGCCACGGGCGCCATTAATTACTGATCCCAAAGGAGTTAAAACCACGACTAAGGCCACCAGTGAGACCAAATAGCCAACCCAGCCAATCGTTCGCCACAGTCGGTAATCAATAAAACTCAAAACTAACATAATCGGTATACCATAAACCAACCACAAGAGCTGTTTTTGGAATTCACCAAATTGATTAGCGCCACGACCGAGGGCGACACTATAGATTGCTGCTAAACCAAACAATACCAAAAAAACGATAGCTAACACTAACGTCCAATCTATTTTTGCTAAAAATTTTACGGGAAAACGGAAAGCCATTATTCGTGTCTTAAAGCGTTAATCGGATGCATGTTGGCGGCCTGACGTGCCGGGTAATAGCCGAAGAGTAAACCAACCGAGGCACAGAAACCAAAAGCAATAGCGATTGATTGCGGAGGCAAGATAAATTTCCAGCTAAAACCAAAAAAACCAGCCACCCAACTTATCAAAAAAGCTATAATAATACCCAGGATAATACCTAAGATACCGCCGATAATCGTTAGTATAACCGCTTCAAACAAAAATTGCCAGAGCACCTGATACTTCTTAGCGCCGACCGCTTTGCGCAAACCAATCTCAAAAGTTCTCTCTGATACTGAGACATACATAATATTCATAATGCCGACACCACCGACGAGCAAAGAAATTCCAGCAATCGCAATCAAGAGCAAAGTAATACCATTAAAAATATTATCGATCATGGCCTTAGCTTCAGTCATGGTGGTGACGGAAAAGTCCTCCTTAGCGGGCTCGGAAATTTCATGACGCGTTTGTAAGAGATACGAAATATCAGCGGCCGTTTCACTTTCTTTATTCTTATCGATCAAATTTGCGGTGACTGTTTGTATGTGGTCAACACCGATAACTAGCTTCTGTAAAGTTTGGACAGGAATATATGCCAACTGATCAAAATCAAAACCAAAGCTAGCGCCAGCTTCACTCATCACCCCAATAACTTGGTATTTGGCTTTCCCGATTTTAATCTGCTGCCCGAGCGGATCTTGATTGCCAAACAATTTATCGGCTAATTTTTTACCCAACACTACTACTCGCGCCAATTCATTATCTTCGTCCGTCGTAAAAAAACGTCCGGTTTTAATTTTAGTTTTGCTCATTTCTTCATACGCTGGCAACGTACCTAAAATATTCACTGATTTCTGCTGGTCTAAATAGGAAACAATTTCTTGATCGATTAACATCACATAATAGCGACTGATATTTGGCAACTTACCAATGGCTTTAGCATCGTCCAATGTTAAGGTAGTTATTTGCACACCTTGCGCCTGACTCATGGCATTACTGCCGGAATTTTTACCGGTAGCTGGAACTTTGGTTTCAATCTGAATTAAACTAGAACCGTAAGACTCTAATTGATCAAGCATCAAGGCCTTGAGCCCTTCACCAGCCGACATCACGACAATCACGGCCGCAATACCAACCACAATTCCCAGAACCGTTAATACGGTCCTGGTCTTATTATTTTTTAGTGATTGCAGCGCAATGTTAAATGTAGTAATCATATTTTAGGTTACGATTGTTTCTTTTTGGTCGCTATAAAAAATATCCTTTCCATCCTCAATTAAAATTCCCTCTCCGTCCCGTAAGATTCTTAATGGATATATTAATTTACCTCTATTTTCTTTCACTTGTTCTTCATATTCATCTCGATAATGTACTTTTAAGAAAAAGGGTACATAACCTAAAGCCGTAAAATCTGTAACACCAAAATTATCTCTGCCATCATCATTCCAATTAGAGACTTCAATACTAGGGCACATCAAATAAGCACCGGCACTGGTTCCAATATACACCTTACCGGCCTCTAACAGCTCCCTTAAAACAACGGCAAAACCTGTCTCTCTGACGGCCTTAAGTAAATAAAAAGTATTACCGCCTTCAATGTGAATGACATTTTTATCAGCAAAGAAAGATCGCAACTCAGCCAAACTCTTTCCTTCGATATCGATTTCCTCAAAGTTATAACCCCGTTCTTTGATGGTGCTCTTTACCGTAGCAAAGAATTCTTGATGTCTAGCTCCTTTGGCGGCGGTATTAACGTAGCCAATCTTCATTTGCTCTTGCGGAATACCAGTCAAGGCGTAACCATATTTTAATAAAAAACTTAAATCTGAGGCGAGAATAATTTTCATATATTATATATTTGAAGCTTAAGCGACGAAATCACAGATACCCTTAAAGTCACACCACTTGCAAGTTTCTTTGTCGGGTTTAGCCGTGAACTCACCTTTTTTAATGTCGTTCATGGTTTGAGTAATTTTTTCGCGCAACTTTTCGATTTCTTTTTCTTTACCTAAAAATGACACTTCTTGATTATTATCAAAGTAATAAAAGACTAGTTCCTTAACTTTTAATCCCAATGCCGCTTCAGCTGCCATTTGGTAAATTAGTAGCTGTTCTTTATCCTCGGTGCTTAATTTTTCTTTGGGAGTACCGGTTTTATAGTCCACTAAGCGGACGCCATCTTCTAGCTTATCAATCCGATCAATCGAACCGCGCAAGGAATGTTCGGCGTCGAGCTTAAAGGTAAAGCCGCGCTCTAAATCTTCGGCCAAAACTGGGTTAGTTTGCCATTCACTAAAAAACTTTTTCAGCGATAATAAACCCTTATGATAATACTTATCTTTGGTTTCTTGATCAGGATACCAATCGTCAATAAATGAGTCTTGATAAATTTTATTTACCTCTTCCCAAGTAATCGGCTTAACTGGTGTTCCAGCGGCAAAAATATCAGACTGACCAGTTCCGGAACGTGCGCGCGCCAGCAAGAAAAATTTCTGCATCGTCGAATGCATGGTCTTACCAAAAGAAAACTGCGGTTTGCCCGCCATTGGTATTTTTAGTACATGCGAAAAGCGATATTGATAAGGACAAGTATCGAAAGCGCGTAATTGGGTAAAAGAAAACTGTTTCGGTATTAGTTCCTGTTTATAATCAGTCAGCGACTTCGGATGTTGAATGAATTTCCCTTCATCAACTGGCGCTTCAATCGGCTTAATTTCGATCGTGGCGTTCTCGGCTAACTGCAAGCCACCCTCGGCTAATTCCATCAAGAAGCGCGAAAGTTTCTTGCCCCGCGCACCACCATAATCAACCGCTGATGATAAATACAACCCAATCTTGGCACGAGTCATGGCAACATAGAATAAACGACGTTCCTCTTCGAGATGAATATTGCCCTCGGGAATCGTTTCTTTAATTAATTTAACTGGCAGTTGAATCGGATCTGATTTCGTGATAGTCGGAAATTTCTTATCAACTAAATTTACAATAAAGACATACTTAAATTCTAATCCTTTTGAGGCATGAATAGTCATCACTTTGACCGTATCTGGTCCCGCCTCCTCGACATTTTGTTTCAGACTACCCTCTTCACCTGATTCTAATTCTAATTCCATCAACTCCATGAAATCATTCAAATTGGCATCAGTGGTGTCGTGTTCAAATTGCTGAATTTTTTTATAAAATTGATTTAAGCGATTTAACTGCTCGCGGTTAGCGAGCGAATCAGTTGCCGTCAATTGCTTCAAGTAATTAGTGCCAGTTAAGAATTCCTGCAGTAGCCAAGAAGTTTTTTTGTTCGCTTTAGCATTAGCGGTTTGTTGATCAATTAAAGCTAAGATAGTTTTAATCTTATCTCGGGCGTCTGGAGAAATATTCGCAAATTGTTCATTGTTCCGGCAGACCTCAAATAGTGACCAACCCTTGCGGTTAGCCCAATAATTCAAATTTACAATATCCTCATGCGGAATTTGCCAGAGCGAAAAGGTTAATACCCGATATAGTGCCCGACTTTCATGATAATCATCTAGACAGCGGAACCAACTCAGAATATCCAAAACAATGGTTTCTTTGTACAGACCACGCGAGGCAAGGAAAAGATATGGAATCTTAGCCAGATCCATGGCACGAAGGAATTCATCAGCACCAGCATTGGCACGTACCAAAATTGCAAAGTCGCTCCAGGCATTTTCTTTGTCAGAATTATATCGTTCAATAATTTTGTTCACTACCATCTCCACTTCATCCATTAAAGTCTGACCGTGCAGATGCTCAATTTGCCCCGGGACTTCCTTGTGACTTAAGAGCTGTTTGGACAACTTATTATCACCTTCTGACAATTTTACTTCCAAGCGATTAGGATTATTGAGCTTGATGAACTCGTAAGCGGTATCTAAGATATTTTGGCAACTGCGATAATTGTCAGTTAATACCAAACTCTGCGCTTGCGGAAAATCATCTTTAAACTGCATGATATTAGAAATCGAAGCCCCGCGGAATTTATAGATAGATTGGTCATCGTCTCCAACGACGGTGAGATTATTTTTTGGCGCTGCTAGTAGTTTTACTAATTCATATTGCGCCCAATTTGTGTCTTGGAATTCATCAACTAAAATGTACTTAAATTGCGCGCGATATTTGGCTAAAATATTCTTTCGTGTTTTAAATAATTTTAAAACGTAATTAATTAAATCACCAAAATCCAAAGAATTACTATCGAGTAGTAATTGCTGGTAAGTATTATAAGCATCGGCGATTTCTTGCTGGCGCAAAATTTCTTCAGCTAGTAGAATTTTACACTGTTCGGGTGGTAGTTTCTTGATCTCCGCTTCAGTCAAAAATTCCTTTAGCGGTTCGGTTGAGGCCGAATTCACTTTTAAATCTTCGACATATTTCAAATAGTCTTCCGGATAAACCTCTTCATCTTTGGCACGTGAATATAATTTAATTAAGGCGTGAATAAACTTGGTTGGATTGCCTAAGGGTCGATAATAATCGAGATTGAATTTATCTAGATTTTGACGCACTAGCAGCCATTGTTCAGTCGTGCTTAGTAATTTAAAATTATCGGTTAGCCCGATTTCTAAAGCATGTTCTTTGAGAACTCGTTCCGCAAAAGAATGGAACGTTGAAATCCATAAATCAGCATAACCCAGTGGTAACAGCCGATCAACACGTTCCTCCATTTCAGCGGCTGCCTTTTCAGTAAAGGTTAAAGCTAAAATTTCGTCAGGTTTAATCCCCTTTTCCATTACCAAGTAAGCCATCTTGGAAGTAATGACCGTGGTCTTACCAGTACCGGCCCCAGCCACAATTAAGAGTGGCCCAGCTTCGTGGGTCACTGCGATTTTTTGAGCCTTATTTAAGGTTTTGAGACATTCTAATCCAGTCATAGTTTTACCGTCATAATTGACGCTATTTAACTGGGTTAATTTTAACAGAAAATGCCGGATTATTCAAAACACTTGATTTATCCCCCCCTTGACAAAATTATAAATATATGCTAAGATAATATATCCATAAACTAATCAATGGATTGCTCCTTCCAAGCTAACCACAAACCAACGGGAGAAACCTCAGATGATCGCAGATTTCATTTTAAACGCGCTGCTGGTAATACTAGTTATTATCACCGTTGCCATTTTCGGATTTCTTTGCTTTGTCATGGTCGACTCGGCCTTTGTTCCGCAAGAACAGGCGGTTGGTGTTGTAGCAGACAAACATTATGACTCTGCCTATTCGGAAGTGGTCATGGTTTATGACTCCGGAACCAAAACTTCTTTGCCCCAAACCATCTATCATGCTGATGACTGGCGACTGACAGTTAAAGTCTTGGGGCATCGCGGATCGACCTCAGTTAGTCGCCAGCTTTATGAAACGACGGCTATCGGACAAGAAGTTACCGTCAGTTATGGCCACGGTCGTATTACCAGAAGTTTCTACGTCAAGAAAATTTCTGCCAAAAGCTAATTAGCAAAACAACCACGGGAGAAGAAAATGAAAGCACTCGGGTCATTGGCAATTCTAATTGGTATTACGGTAACCACCTGCTTCCTCGGTTACTGTTTGGTTATTGGGTTGTTACAGGTATACATGGCTATATTCGGAGCCGGAGTGGGAATCTTGGTTACTTTAGGCACAATGATGCTGCTTATTGTTGGCCTGATCTGCCTAGCCATAGCCCTTAAGCCTATCACTGCTTTGTTGGCATTAGTTGTCTTGGGCATGATCGATAACGTTATCAAGGGATAAACATCCCACTTTTGCACCTATAAATATCAGCCGACCATGGAAACATGGCCGGCTATTTATTTTGCCTAAACTTTTTCCCAACTAAATTCAGGCCGGCCGAAATGGCCATAACTGGCAGTTGCTCGAAAGATTGGTAGTTTTAAATTTAACAACTTAATAATGCCGTGAGGAGTTAAATCAAAATTATTAAGAAGATAACTGACTGCTTCCACTTCCCTAGTTTGGCCGCCACTAATAATATTAACACTGACGTCAACTGGACCAGCGACGCCAATTACATAAGCGAGCCGGACTTCGATTTCTTCGCCATAGCCCAATGTCACTAATTTTTTGGCTAACAGTCTTGCCATATAGGCAGCACTTCGATCAACCTTGCTAGGATCTTTGCCAGAGAACGCTCCACCACCGATGCGTCCAATTCCCCCGTAAGTATCAACAGCGATTTTCCTTCCCGTAACACCGCAATCACCATAAGACCCACCAATTTCAAAGCGACCTGTGGGATTAATATAGATTTTACTAGTGACCGAATTATCATTGCCGAAATGTGGATTAATACTCGGTCCAAATTTTAACCACTGACCGCAGACTGGCTTGATCACTTCATTAAAAACATAATCTTCCACTTCTTTGGGAGTGACTTCAAATCGATGTTGTGCCGAGACCACTACCGCTTCGATGGCGATTGGTCGATTATCCTCGTAACGAATAGTCACTTGAGCCTTACCATCGGGCAACAAAATACTAGCGCTATCAGCTTTTCTCAGTTCCGCTAATTTCCAGCACAACTGATGGGCTAATAGTAATGGCAACGGAATCATTTCTTTAGTTTCATTAGTAGCGTAACCATACATCATGCCTTGATCACCGGCACCACCAGTATCAACGCCAATAGCGATGCTCGGCGATTGCTTACCAACCAATACTTGAATCTGAAAATCTGCCAGTTGTTCTTCGGTATAACCGATTTGTTTTAAGGTCTCTTTAGCAATCACACAATAATCGGGATTAGCTGCTGTGGTAATTTCACCGGCAATAACTAAGTTGTTATCTTTAATTAAACACTCAATCGCCACGCGCGCCTCGCTATCTTCTTGAAGACAGACATCGAGAATGGCGTCACTAATCTGATCGCAAATCTTATCCGGGTGGCCTTCGCAGACTGATTCGCAAGTTTTAAAAGTAATTTTTGACATAAACCTAAATTAATTAATAATTGCGAAAACAAAAAAATCCTTCACCACTTGGGAGAAAGATTTTTATAAATAAAATCGACTTTTATCTCTCCCTTGCGGGCCAGATTTAGCACCGTTCCGGTAAGTTCCCGGATGGTTGCTGGCGGGTCATAGGGCTGGTTCCCTCTCCGCACTCTTGATAATAATATTAAGTTTTCTGATTTGATTATATGTGATATTCAGAATAATAGCAACGATATTTATTAATCTATACATATCTTGGACGAGACGACATTAAATTTTCAAAACAATTAATATGTATTTTTCACAATTTTTTGATATAATGTATGCATATGAAATTAACAAATGACAGTTACGTAATCTCAATCGGTACAAAAAACTTTACCGAAAAATACTTTCGAGATAAAGATGGCTGGGTTAAAATTTCCGCCAAGGGTAATAAATTTCGGATGACGGCGGAACAGCTTCTCAATCATCTATTACCAGCAGTGTCTGGTATAAAGACGGGCTTGATATGGAGGGTCGATTATGTAAGCCCAAAAGAATCAAACACCTCAAAGAAGTAAGTTCAATACTCGGAGACAGGGGCTTCCGCACTCACCAGCCGACAGAAATCGGCTGGATCATTTGCCCTGGGACAGAGCCAATTCGCCGCGGCGAATTGGCGGCGTTCATCGGCGGTTTTTGTCTTCCGCCAAAAACCTTGCTTCACTTCTGTCCTGTTCGAGCCTCTGTCCCTTTTTCGAGTTAATATTAAAAGCACCCATAAAGGGTGCTTTTAATATTAACTCGGGGACAGGGGCTCGAACCCCGATTAATGGCTTCAAAGGCCACTGTCCTACCATTAGACGATCCCCGATTATTGGATATTTAATTTTCTAACATCAATCTTAAACTGCCACTAGCGTACGGGCATAGCCCTGTCCAGGGTTAGCAGAAATCTGCCACTGGCAGATTTCTGATCGCTCGACTTCGCCTGTTGGCTCATCTCGCTTCTAACCTGTCGCGGATGAACCGCGACCCGTTAGACGATCCCCGAACAAAATAGCGCTATTAACGCTATTGGTTCTTATTTCTTGTCCTTATTGTAAGGTCTCATGGTGATGATTGCTTCCATCTTCTTTTTTCTGGCGCTTTTCTGGTTTTCAATCTTTACCAATCGAGGTACCTTGATTTTAGGATCTTTTCGTTTTTTAGGCATATTAAAAATATCTTAGTTCATTAATATGAAAGAATTATAACATAGAAAATTTATTTTGGCAAGAGGTCAAATTACCACTAAATAAGCCAAAATATAACAAATAATTGCTTAAAATATCGAAATATAATAAGATATAGCCATGTATCCTTCACCAATCCAAAACTTAGTTGAACAATTGGCGCGCTTCCCTTCTATTGGTCATAAAACAGCGGAACGCATGGTTTTTTATTTGCTTAAATCCCGACCAGAAAATTTAGACACTTTAGCGCGTAGCATTATCGAACTCAAAAACAGCGTTACCAAATGCAACAGCTGCCATGATTTTTCGACTTCCAATCCCTGCCCGATTTGCGCCGATCCGCGCCGCAATAAAAAGTTAATTTGCTTGGTCAACAAATCGCAAGACATTAACTCGCTCGAAAAAACACAGATCTTTACTGGTGTCTATTTTGTCTTAAGTGGCCAGATTAATCCGCTTGATGGTTCAATTAATAGTGAGTTAATTAATCAACTGCAAGATAAAATTCGAACTAACAATTGTGAAGAAATTATTCTAGCACTTAACCCAGATTTAGAAGGTGAAACTTTGATCCTCTACTTAAAGCGTTTATTGAAACAATTTCCCAATCTTAAACTTAGTCGTCTAGCCCGTGGCCTACCAATGGGCGCTGACTTAGAATACGCCGATGAGGTTACTTTAGAAAATGCCTTAAGTGGCCGCCAAAACATCAACTAAAAAAGCTCTGATACTTTCAGAGCTTTTATATTTAGATAACGTCACTCGGCTTGATGTTTTTATATTCACCAACTTTAATATCACCTAATTTCAGTTTGCCAATGCGGACGCGCTTCAAGTCGTTAACGCTCAGTCCACGCGCTCCAGCCATGCGTCTAATTTGTCGGTTGATACCTTCTTTTAAAATCAAATTTGCCTGATTACCCCTGACACCAACAACTTTGACCGGCTGAATTCGTTGGCCGTCGATCATCATGCCCGACTCGAAAGATTTAATATCGGCCGTGCTTAATGGCTCGCCGAAGATAACTTGATATTCTTTGTCATGGCCAAATTTAGCGTGTGTCAGTTGATAAGTAAAATCTCCATCATTAGTCAAAATTAATAAGCCATGGGAATCCTTATCTAATCTTCCCACTGGATAGACACGCTGCTTGACTTTAACTAAATCTAACACTGAGTCGCCCTGCCAAGTGTGAGCGCTCGAAAGGTAGCCTAATGGTTTATTAAAAGCGAGATAGACCAGCTGTTCTTCTGGCGTAATCACCTCGCCATTAACCTCCACCTTGTCTTTAGCTTCATCAATAACCGTGCCTAGTTCATAGACATAGCGGCCATTGACCTTGACCTTACCGTCAAAAATATAGTCGTCCGCTTTACGACGGGAGCAAACTCCAGCCTGAGCAATATATTTGTTCAATCTCATACTCATATCAAATGATGTTTTTTCTTTATGATTTCTTTGGCTTCTTGGTAGCGATCTTTGGCCTGAAGTTTCAACCAGGGCAAGCGATAGACAATCCCCGGTAGCCAACTACTCATCGTGCCGCCGGCGATTATTTTAAACAAGACTTCTTTCACAAAGGCTCCCCGACCACCCCGCTCCGCCAGCGTCAGAAATAAATCCCAATCCTGAAATTTTTTGAGAGTTTCATCAAAACCAGGAAAGACCTCGCGACGGATTAAGGCTGAAGTATGAATATAGGGCAGCTCCTTTAATTTTTCATAATCAAACGGCCACAACTTGAATTTCTTCCAACCAAACCGAAAGGCACAATAAGCGAAGGCTGCCTCAGTATCGGCTTTCAGGCCCAAATACAGCTTTTCCAGTGCCTGCGACTCTAATATGATATCGGCGTCTAAAAAGATCACCAGTTCGCCAGTAGAGACCTTAAAACCATAATTGCGTGCTGCTGGTGCACCGCGATTTTCTTGATGGAGTATGGTTAATTTATTCTTACAACTGGTTAAAGCCAATAACAAGTTATCAGTCGAACCATCGTCGATAACTATCACTTCTAAATTGTCATAAGTCTGGTTAAAAACGCTCGCCAAGCAAGCCGAAATTTTATCAGCGCCATTATAGACTGGAATGATAACTGAGATTTTTTCTTTAAACATAATATAAATTAGTACTAGATTCCCGTCCGCCGAGGCGGACAGGAATGACGGTGAGTGATTATTTTTTATCCCCCAAAATATTCTTCGCTTTTAAGTAAGCAATCGTGGCATAGGCCGCCTTTTTCTCAACCTCGGTTAAATCATTTTGTACTAATTCGATGATCTTTTCCATTAGGTCGATGGCAGCATACTTATCTTCAGAAACACCAACGGCCTCAAATCGACTCAGGAAGCCCTGCATCATTTGCATCAGTTTATTGCCAGCCGGAACATTGTCTTTTTCTGGCTGATTAAGTATGCGCTTACGTTGTCGCTCTACCGCGCCGGTCAACTCAACCATCGCCTCAAGACGTTGATAGGGATTAGCCAAATCCAGTTTTGCTATTGGCAGCGCGGACTTTTCGCTCCGGGCATACCAATAAAATTCAAATAAGCGCTCAATAACCACTAACTGCGATTCTTTGACTTGATATTTCAGGATACTATTTAGAGTGCGCTCCAATTCGCCGTTAGACATTTTTCGTACTGTCTCCACATCGACGTGATTTAAGTTATCGATAATTTTTTGAATTTCTGCCAATTCTAAATTGGCCAACTTTTTTTCCTGACTTACTGCTTTAGACTCGCGCTGTGCAAGCGATGGCAGAGAAACCCCCTCGACGCCGTCAGGAGTACCATCAATACTGATGACTCGATTATGCCCCTCATTATCCGGCCACAACACGAAGGCCGTGGCATGCGCATTCTTCACACAAATCTTTTTATTGTCCGTTCTAAATCCGGTAATTACACCACTGGGAAAGCCAGCCCGCCGCAAAAATATCGCGGCCACCTGAGCGAAATCAGCACAAACACCGGCAAAACGCTTGCCCTCGTACGCCGTCGAACCGGGATTTTTCTGCTTAAGTTCCTCGAGCCGCTGTTCCATAATGTAAAGTTGCTCTTCGAGCGACTTGTCGTCTTTTAATGGACTGACTTCTTGATTATTGTTGTCATAATAGCCTAAATCGCGCACCAGGCGTTCAATTGACATCACCTGCTCTTTCGGGCTCTTACCGGCGATAGCTGCTAATAACTCATGATCTAAATCATCAGGTAATCCTGCTAATTCGGTGGACATAAACCGCATACCAATACCCTGCAATTGTTTTAAATAATATAGATATTCCGCTCCCGATAAATTTCGCATCGGCTCTGGCGCCTCAGAAACCGCCAAAGAATAGACGATTTTCTCCACGGCCTTCGGCTTATTAACAACCGCAGACTCGCCCAAGACATTAGTAACTACTTCTAAATCATACTCCTTGCCAGTCGCATCAAAGCCTTTAACTCGTTCATTAATTATTTTAGCCTCCAGCGGCTTAGGTAAGGAAACTTGATTGATTTTTTTGACATTAGGAATCGTGGCCGTTGTCTCTCTAACTGGTTCTGATAGCCGAGTATCGACATTAAAACCGATCTGACCCCAATATTTATTCTCTGAACGATACTGGCCCAAAATATTGCTAACCACAATGCCTTCAATAGGATCACGAAATTCCATAATCTCGCGTTCATCAGTTAACTGCTCCGCGCCACCACCCGCTAATTTACCTTCGAATCTCCGTTCGAGATAATTTTCTGGTTGTTGTTTACCTTGCTTAGTCTGTTTACCTTCCAGGCCAGCGTAACCAGGAAAACCGCGCCAGGACTCTTGTTGTCGAGCCGCAGCTATCTCGGGGAAGATTTTCAGGGCAATTTTTTCCGCAAAAACCTTAGTCAACGCACGACCGCGCTTAGCTGCCATCGTTTCTATAAATAGCTTCGGTTGCTTACCAATTAATTTTGATAAGACACGCGCCACCACTGGTGAACCGCTAACCATGTCTTGTAAACTTTTTTTCCGCGCCAGATTCGCCTCAATTTCACCCTTAACGCCGCCAAATTCCTGCTGAATCCCCTCAAGTGTGGGATGATGCAGTAGATTAAGTGTTCTCAATTGATTTTGTTCTTCTAACGTCAATTCTCTTTCATTATTTTCATTCTCTTTTAATTTCAACAACAGATATGTATATTCTGGATTAGCAAAGCTTTTAGCTAACGATCTACCGTCTTCATCCATAATTTCATCTCTTAGCTCCCAAGCGCGTGCACTATTTAACCCGGTACAATATTCTAATATTCGTCGCTTTACTTGGTTGCTCCTATCTAATTTCTGTGTTTTTCTAACTATTTCATCCCGCATCTGCCAGGCTCGATTATTATCCAATCCAGCTAAACTTTCAACAATGACATCTACCTCATCCATTTTAACAAACCCCATATCATCTATGAAACTATGACTGGTCATGTAACCATCCCGTAACCGCCAAGCCATGATACTATCTAAGCCAGCTAAACTTTCAAATATTTTACCCTTATCTATATCTACATTGCCCTCAAGTTTGTCCCTCATCTCCCAGGCACGCTCATTATCAAGACCTCTCAAGCTTACGAACTGAGATTCATATTCGACTTTATATTTACCGGCAAAAAAATCATCGCGCATCTTCCAGGCACGTTCAGAATTTAACCCCGCTAAACCTTTTACTAGCCGGTTTTTTAAAATATGTATCCTAAACTCTTTATGCTGATAATCGTCATTTTCCATTCTCTCTAATAACTGTGCCCGCATCTGCCAGGCCCGGTCACTGTCTAGACCGGATAAACTAATAACCAAGCCAGATTCGTGATCCCAATTATTAAATACTTCATCACGCATCCGCCATGCCTCCTCCGAATCTATTCCTGCCAAGCCCGCTAAGACCGAGTCCATAAATGGGCCTTTTTGTCGTAGTAAATCAGCACGCAATTCGTGCGCACGTTTACTGTCGAAAACAGCCAAATTTGAAGCAACAAAATAATCATCGCTACCATTATTTCCATGACGACTTAATATTTTTTCCAAATAATCTAGCGATTTATCTTCGAACTTTTCAAAATCAGATTCTTTTTTTTCTTGATCATCGCCTTCGATTTTCTTGATAAAGCGAGCTCTTAATTCCTCCATATGTAATGGGCTCTGTACTTTTAGGCTCATTGCAATATCAATGTGTCTTTGGTCCTTTCCAATCAATTGAAGTTCACCATCTTCATAATACAGTTCAGAAATACTATTCAATCTAGTAAATTCGTCAGTAATAAAGTCACCAGTGTCATGATCCATTAAGATGTCGCTACCGTTTTTATCCATTCTTCTAATTTTCATTCCTCCCACCTGAAATCCACCTCTTATGCCTTCCCCCAAACTAATGAGCTTACCTTCAATTTGTTTTGATTTTTTCTTTTCAATTATTCCGCCTTCGATTTTTTTTATGAATCCTGCGCCCTGCCCTTGAAAGCTACTTTCAATTTCAATGCCTGAATACATTTGCAAATTATCAGAAATTCTTTTGCATTTGTAAAATACGTGGCCATTTTCATAAGTAATATCTTTGACATCATAAACTGCTGGAAATTCCTCTGTAACCTCATGAGAAGTGTCAGCATCAACAAATACACATTCATCACCATTATTTATCTCCATTAGTCTAATCTTCATTCCACCAAGTTGCCAAGTATTATCACCTAAAAATTTACCATCTATTTCCATCGATTCTTTCTTTTCAACCTTCTTGCCTTCTAATTCTCTGGCTAGGTCATCATCAACTATAACAACAACACCTCTTTCAAGCTGCTGAATTTTCTCCTCTTTACTGCGATAGCCCAATAGCTTCAACTCTTTGCTTTCTTTGTTATACTGAACTTGGTTAATATGATAATAAGGACGCCAGTGCATTCCTCCAATAATCTTGCCGTCGACTTCAAAAAACTGCTGTTCCGATTGTTTGTTGCCCCGCTGCGGAGTAACTTTCACTACTTTCACCCGCTTATTAGGAAAGTCAAAATATTCTTCATCTCTTTCCTGAGTTAATCGGCTTTCACCTCCTTCAACCGAGATAATATTATCTTGCTTCTTTTTTTCTGCGTCCGTTAACCGTCTTATTTTATCGACATCCAAAGGCACCCGACGAGATTCTACCTGCCCATTTTTTTTAAGCTGACCAGTAATCGTTAAAATTCCACCTTCCCTAAAGATGCTAGTCAAAGAAGTAAATTCATCAAATTCCTCGCTGAGCATTTCAACTTTTTGATTAATTATTGACCAAATTTTTTGCCGTTCCTTTGTTTTATCTTCATCCTTCAATATGACAAATATTTTATCACCTATTCTATCAAAACTAAAACCAGACCCAATTGATTTATCTTTACCCTTAAACTCAGCTAATTCTAATGTCTTATCATCCCACGCATCTGACTCAGCTTTTTCTTCCTCTTCTTTATTCTCTAAGTCCACCACTTCATATCGATCAGCTTTCAATTCAACTTTCCGACCACTAGCTTCCAGCGACTTATTTAATTTCTTAGCTAACCCGCGCTCCGCTTCTGCACCTTTAATGCCGGCAGTAACACTGGTATATAGCGCAGCATTCAAACGAGGCTCAATTTCTCCAAAGGGAATACTTAAACGTTCACACTCCGCTTCAATCACCTCTTTAACGGTAAAAAATTTAGAAGTGTCATTAGTAAAATAATTACCACCAAGATTTGCCGGTTCTCCGGCTAATTGATGAGCAGTTAAATATTTCTTCAAAATATCTTCAACCGTTGCAGCATAGTAGGCTGGCCGTATTAACTTTTCATATTGCCCCAGTGCCTCATCGGCTAGTTCTTCGGCAGATTTCAGTTGACGAATTTCACCCCGAAAACCCTTGACTCTTTCACCCAGAGGATATTCTCGCGGCTGGGTCTGTGGCGCAAACTCGCGCGTGATTAACAGTGGCGCATAATAATCATTTACCTTACTTATAACTTTAGTCTTTGTCTGGGCGTCACGCGCCTGCTGGGCACGCTCAGCGAATTGATCCCACTCACCTGTTTTTCGCGCTCTCAACAACTCATCATAACGACTAGCCATGATACTAAATATTGGCCGATTGAGCGGATTATTATCTATCGCGCGGCTAACCTTTTCTTCGGTAATAATATTAACCAATTCCGTAAAAACTTCAGGGTGTTTAATAGTAAAGCCAGCCGAGAGAACTGCCTCAGCTAATTCCACTCGCGAAAGTCCGGCTCGCTCCGCCAAAATCAACCCATCTTCAACTGAATGTTGTAAAACATTTTCAGTGCCAGCATAAACCTCAGACCGATTTTTTCCAGCCAAAACTGACGCGAAAAGTACTTCGCGTTTTTGGCGGTCAATCGGAGGTTTGCGCTCAATTACCGACGGCGCATTTTGATCTTTATCGATCGCTTTTTCGGGCACAAATTATGTTAATATCTGCTTAGTAGACTGAATATATTTTAACAGAAAATTGCCATAAAAACAAAACATCCGCCAGAGAGGCGGATGTTTGATATAAGTGATGATATGGGTGGATTCCCGCCTACGCGGGAATGACAGAGAAATTAACGTTTGGCCCACTGTGGTGCACGACGAGCACGTCGTAAACCTGGCTTCTTTCTTTCTTTAACACGAGGATCGCGAGTCATTAAACCTTCAGCTTTCAGTAATGGTCTTAGTTCTGGATTAACTTTTTCCAAAGCACGAGCAATACCATGGCGAACCGCTTCACTTTGAGCGATCTTGCCGCTGCCAACAACTTTGACAAAAACATTAACACTCTTATCATGGGCAGTCAAAACCAATGGCTTTAAGACGGTGTCTTGTAAATCTTTAGTCGGGAAATACTCCTCAAATTTGAGATCATTGATCATGATTTCGCCTTTACCTTGGAGGTAAATTCGAACTCTAGCAGTAGCAGTTTTTCTGCCGCCTCGACCGTAAAAATATTTTTCTTTGTTATCTGCCTCTTTGGCAATGACTTTCTTTTCCATAATTATTTAGTTTCTTCATTTTCACGCTTTAAGTAGTCGCGGGAAAAATTAGAATGAAATTATATTTGAATTAGACTATTTATTAAGTTTCAAGCGCTTGATCATTTGATCACGCAATTTGTTTTTTGGCAACATACCCCAAACGGCTTTTTTCAAAACTTCGCCTGGGTCAGCCTTAAACACATCAGCCGCCTTAGTGATACGTAAACCACCTGGATGATTAGTATGATGATAATAGACTTTTTGATCTAATTTCTTGCCGGTGAACTTTACTTTGCTGCAATTAGCAACCTCAACAAAATCACCCTCATCCTTAGCTGGATCAAAAGAAACTTTGGTTTTTCCTCGCAACAACAGGGCAACCTGGACAGCTAAGCGTCCCATCGGGATGCCAGTAGCGTCGATATTGTGAATTTTTTTCTCGGTATTTTCCATATAATAAGTATATTTAGACTGATTCAATAATAGCCATTTCAGCGCCATCATTGACACGAGGAGCTAACTTGGTGATACGAGTATAACCGCCTTTGCGTTCTTTATACTTTGGTCCCAAAACCTCAAATAATTTGTTAACCGCGCCTTCAGTATATAAAAACTTCAAAGCTTGGCGGCGATTATGTAAACTATCGGTCTTACCCAGGGTAATCAACTTCTCAACGACTGGGCGCAAGAACTTAGCTTTAGCTTTGGTGGTCTTAATTTTCTCATACACCACAAAACTAGTAGCCAAACTGCGGGTTAAGGCAACACGAGGCTCTTTAGTACGACCTAAGGTTTTTCCTTTACGATTATGTCTCATATTTATATTAGTCTATCAAGTCATCAAGTCTTTAAAGTTTAAAGTTTAAGCATTTTATCGCTTGATAGACTTTTAACTTCCGACTTTCAACTGTGTTTATTATTCTTCAATTTTCTTCGGTCGGCCACGTCGCTTAGGAGCGGCAACCTCACCTTCTAAAATTTCTTCGGCTTCTTCTTCGATTGTTTCTGTAGCTGCAACTTCTTCTGCCTTTTCTTCAGCAATCTCTTCTGCAAGAATAACCGGTTCTTCAATATTAACTTCTTCAATATCTCTAGCTCCGCCTTCCATAATCCAAGTGAACTGGTTAGTTAGAATTTCGGCTGCTTTCTTCACAGCATCGGCTGGAGAAATTGTGCCATCAGTTTCAATATCTAAAATCAATTTATCATAGTCAGTCTTTTTGCCGACACGAGTCGCCTCGATGCTTAAGCCGACATTAATAACTGGGGTGAAGATCGAATCAGTAGCAATCACGCCCAATTCTCCCTTATCTCTTTCTTGCTCTTCCACTGGCACATAACCAATGCCTTTGGCCACAGTTAATTCCATTTCCATGCTGGCATTATCATCAGTCAAAGTGGCAATAACGGCTTCAGTATTAACTACTTCAGCATCCAGAGAATTTTCGATATCCGCTCCGGTAACTTTTTTCTTACCGCTGGATTTCAAATGTAAAATAACTGGTTCTTCGGAATAGACTTTGAATCTTAAGGTCTTTAAGTTCAAAATAACTTCCAACATATCTTCTGGCACATTTTCCAAAGAGGAAAATTCATGCTTAACGCCTTTAATTTTAACCGCAGTAATTGAACCGCCAGGTAAAGATGAAAGGATAGTTCTTCTTAAGGCGTTGCCTAAAGTCAAACCATAACCCGGAAAGCAAGGCTCGATAACGACCTTGGCATGTTTGCCGGCTTCGATCTCTTCTGACACAAACTTTTTTGGTAAGGGAATGTGTTTTAACATAAAGTGTTTCCTCCTTGGCCATTATTGACTTAAGTAAAGCCATAACGACCAGATGTTTATTTAGATATTGATAATTATTTGCTATAAAATTCAACGATCGTTCTCCAGTCAACATTCATGGCGATATCACCAATCTTCGGCTGACTAGTAACTTTTCCTTCTAACTTTTCGGCATCGAGTACCAACCAAGCTGGTAAACCATCATTTTTCTTCAATCTGTTCTTAACTTCAGCAAACCCCGGTTTCTTAGCGGCCTTATCAGATAAAGAAATGATATCACCGACTTTGATTTGATATGAAGGAATGTTAACCTTCTTGCCATTGACTTTGACGTGACCATGTCCGACAGTTTGACGGGCCGCACGGCGAGAAGTCACCATGCCTAAGCGATAAACAGTATTATCCAATCGGCTTTCAAGTAATCTGAACAACCACTCGCTAGTATTACCGACTTTTTTCTTGGCTTTGTCGAAATAATTTTCGAATTGAGCTTCGATCAAACCGTACATGCGTTTGGCTTTTTGCTTTTCTTTCAACTGCTTGCCGTAGTTAGTTAATTTACCAGGACGAGCGGTTGGGCCATGCATACCAGGAGCAAAATTTCTTTTGATCATTGGGCATTTAGCGCCATTGCACTTTTCACCTTTCAGGAAAAGCTTTTCGCCAGCACGGCGGCAACGCTTACACATGGTGTTTTCTGTATATTTTGTAGGCATAATTTATGATTAGACTTTATCGTTATTGTCATCCTCGGAATCCGCCGCGGCGGATCTCCGGGGATCTATTCGATTATATTTATTTTAAACTCTTCTTGGTCTTGGAGGACGGCAACCATTATGAGGGATTGGTGTAATATCCTTAATGATAGTGACTTGAAAACCGTTGGCGTTCAAAGCACGGACAGCGGCTTCACGGCCACCACCAATACCACGGACAAATACTGCGACCTCCTTCAAACCGTATTTCTTCACCTTTTCTGCGGCTTCTTTAACAATCATTGTAGCGGCATAAGGAGTGGCTTTTTTTGGACCTTTAAAACCACATTGTCCAGCTGAACCCCAGCTTAATACATTGCCGTTTTGATCGGTAAAAGTAACAATAGTGTTATTATAAGTTGATTTAACATAAACACGGCCACTGGCAACCTGACGGACAGCCACAACCTTCTTTACTTTCTTTTTACCTTTAACGGTTTCAGTTACTACTTCGGTGACGACCGGAGCAGCTGCTAGAGCGCCGCCTTCTTGTTTCAATTCTTCTGACATAGATATTTGAATAGTTTATTCCTTAAATAATCAAGACTTAGGTCTTTTGTCCAGTATCTTTACGGCCGGAACCAGTAGTTCGGCGGACGTTACCACGGACAGTGCGGTTGTTAGTCTTGGTTCTTTGTCCTCTGACTGGAAGTGATTTAGCGTGTCTAGTGCCACGGTAGCTCTTAATTTCTTTCAAACGCTTGATGTTGCTCGAGACTTCTCGGCGCAAGTCACCCTCGATTTGAAAGCCGCCCTTTTCAATAGCGGTACGCAAGGCATTAGCCTGTTCTTCAGTTAAATCATTAACACGGATATCAGGACTGATTTTATTTTTCTTCAAAATTTGATTGGAGCGGGTTTTTCCGACACCATAAATATAAGTAAGAGCGATTTCTACTCTTTTGTTGTTGGGGATGTTTACACCAGCGATTCTTACTGCCATAATATTGAGTTTATAAAGTTTATAAAGTTTGTAAAGTTGAAAGTTTTTTAGATTTTAAAGACTTTACAACTTTCAGACTAATGTTTAGCCTTGGCGTTGTTTATGTTTAGGGTTTTTACAAATAACCACCACGCGCTTTTTTCTTCTGACGACCTGGCAATCTTTACAAATTTTTTTTACTGAAGATCTTACTTTCATAGTTGTTAGCTTTTATCTTTATTCATTATTCCCAAAGTTCGCCCAGGCAAATATTCGAGAATCTATATTTTTATCATTTAACGTCGTCGTAAAAATTGGAATCCAGAATTTTTGAACTGGATTCCTGGTCAAGCCAGGAATGACGAACGGAATTTAATTTAGTAACGATAAGTGATGCGTCCTTTAGTGAGATCATAAGGAGTCATTTGGACCTTAACTCGATCACCGGGTAATAAGCGAATGTTGAACATTCTCATTTTACCGGATAAGTGAGCCAAGATTTCATGGCCGTTTTCTAATTGAACTCTAAAGGTTGCGGACGGAAGTGATTCCGTTACTTCGCCATCGATTTCCAAAAAATCTTTGGAAACAACTGATGGATCTAATTGTTGTTTACTCATTAGTATTATTTATTTTTTGACTAATAATTTAAACTAAAACCAAAATCAAAATATGGCTCCTCCAAGAATACCTGCTGTATTTGCCATCTTTTGATTTAATTTAAGCAAATTTATATTATTTTTATTACTAACTCTATTATAGCAAAAATTAGTAATTTGTCAATATTTGTAACTAATGGCTTAATCTTATATTAATTGCCCCATAAAGTCAAGAATAATAAATGGTATTTTTTGATAATTAATATTAGCTAAAATAAGGTAAAATATTTTTCAAATTTAGCCAAAAGTGGATAAAGTACTTGACAAAATATAAGATATATGTTAAAATGAAGATATCGAAATTGAACTTTAAAAAGTGATAAAGCTCCCTGATTTTAGGGCGGTAAGTTAGTAATCTGGCTTATTGCCTTATAATCAGGGAGTTTATCAACAGTCAAAGATCAAAAAACCCAAGAAAGGAATCAGATCATGTTCAGAACCATCGTTAAGAATGCCTTTGCCTTTGCCATATTGGTCCTAATTGCCTGGGGCTCCTCCAAATCCTTCTCACTTGCCAGCCAGGCCACCCTCAAGTTTGACGAATCGAGTCCCAGACAGATTACCCTGGACAAGTTCATCTACGCCCAAAAAGTAAGTGTGGAAGAACTCAAGCCAATTCTGGTCTGTGCTCCGCGCGAAGCCGAAGTCTGGTGCAATCGGCACCACATCGGCGGCCAAGCTTTGCGTCAGACGGCCATAGATTTGATCATCCTTAAGTTGCATGAGGCAACTGTCCAGCTGGACCAGCCGCTCTTCCCGATAACTTTCTAAACTCCCCACACTTGAAAGGGACTTCTAATGGATACAACGACGCTTTTCAAAAACGACATTACCGCAGCCAGAGTACTAGTCGAAGCCGGCGCTGTTCCGGTCGCCGTGTCACTCAGGACGGCCTACGCAGCATTCTGCCTTACGATCGCCTGTGCTGTTTCCTTTTGGACGGGAATCCTGCTATGTCTTCCCTTCACGTTGTTCAACGGTGAGTCCTGGCAGATACTGATCGTGCCGTCCTACGTGACGATCTGGATTGTCTGGCGCCAACTGACTGTATTTCTCAATTGGTTCCATGGCAAACTCCATTTCTAGCCAGCACCTTGCTCACTTCGCGCCGCCCCGGTTTACCTGGGCGGCGTTTAACTTTTTGGACAAAAAAAAGAGAACTAATATCTAAATAGTTCTCGGTGTTAAGTTGGCTTTTTACGATTAGCCTTCTTCAAATCCTCCAATTCTTGAATGAGCTTAAAATTTTCCTCCGCTAACGCTTTATTTCTTAGCTCAACCTTTTCAAACTGATTGGCCTGCTCAAATCGCGCCAGCAGGAGCAGCAAAATCATGACCGTCATAATCGCTAAAACGACGACTACTTCGCCGATTGAGCATTCAATCGCAATTTCTGACCATCTCAGCCATGTATCCAAAGTGCGTGCCTCCTTTCTATTTCAGACAATTTACTCCAATATCAATATTTTGTCAACCAAAATAGCGGGACTAGCCCGCTATTTTAAGTATATGCTAATTTAATCGAACTATTATATTTCTTCAGATAAAGTCTGTCATTCCGGGCTTGACCCGGAATCTGAGCTATACGATTCAGTCTGGATTCCGGGTCAAGCCCGGAATGACGCCATCGATTGCCCACATATTTAGAATTGATGTAACTTATTCCAATATTGCTTTGATGCGTCTAACGCCGGAAGAACTCGATTCTTCTTTCAGAATCTTAAAGTGTCGTAGCTCGCTAGTCTTGTTAGCGTGAGGACCGCCGCAAATCTCTTTGGAGAAACATGAAGCGTCTTTCGAATGGCCACCAACAGAATAGACCTTAACTAGGTTGCCATATTTATTTTCAAATATTCCCATTGCTCCCCTTTCCTTGGCTTCATCTAAAGTCATTTCTTCAGCTACCACCGGTAAGTCTAATTGGATTTGTTCATTAACTAAATCTTCAACTTCTTTAAGTTGCTCCGCTGTCATTTTATCAGGATGAGAAAAGTCATAGCGAATTCTCTCGGCGGTAATATTAGAACCGCGTTGAAAAACATGATCGCCCAAAACCTTACGTAAGGCTGCCGACATCAAATGAGTCGCCGTATGCATGCGTGTCGTAATTTCTGAATTATCAGCTAAGCCACCTTTGAATTTTTTTTCCGCACCTTGTCGTGAGAGTTCTTGATGCTTCGCAAATTCCTTTTGCACTTCTTCTTGATCCAAATGCCAACCCTTTTCTTTGGCTAATTCGATTGTCATTTCAATTGGGAAACCATAAGTCGCAAACAAGGTAAAGGCATCAGTCGCAGAAATTTTACATTTATCACTATTATCTCCAATCGGACAAGTTTTTAATTTGGCAAAACGGGCTAAGCCTTTCTCCAGAGTAGCGTTAAACTTCTCTTCTTCTTTTAATAATTCCTCCATGATAAACTCGCGCTTTTCACGGAGCTCCTTGTAGAATCCGCCCATTAAATCAATAACAGCTTCGGCAATTTGCGGTGTAAACGGAGTATTCATTCCAAGTTCATTACCATATCTAATGGCGCGGCGAATCAATCGGCGCAAAACATAACCTTGCTCAACATTAGATGGGGCGACATTATCGGCCAACATGAAGGTTGCTGCACGCAAATGATCAGCAATGATTCTGACCGGCTTGATTTCTTCCGGTTGCAAATCTTCCGGTACGCCACCAAACAGAGCGCATACTTGCGCCACAATCGAAAACAACGGATCAACATCATAAGCTGAAGTTTTGCCGGCTAAGGTCGCGACCGTACGTTCGACCCCCATTCCCGTATCGACGTTCTTTTGTTCTAATTCTACATATTCGCCCGTTGCCGTCTTATTATAGATCATGAAGACATCATTCCAAATTTCCACCCAACGTTTGTCGGTGCCATCAAAAGTCTCCGGTGCTTCCTCATCGCCGGACCAATAAAACATTTCGGTATCGGGACCACAGGGACCAGTTTGACCAGCCGGACCCCACCAATTATCTTCTTTACCCAAGTAGGCAATGCGCTGCGGGTTAACTCCCAATTCCTGCCAGGTCTTGGCCGACTCTTCATCGCGTGCAATTAAATCATCACCACCAAAAACAGAAACAGCAAATTTCTCAAGCGGAATATTTAAAACTTTAGTTAAAAATTCGAAGCTGAATTGAATCGCCTCTTTTTTGCCATAATCACCCAACGACCAATTGCCCAACATCTCAAAAAAGGTCAAATGCCAAGCATCGCCGACTTCATCAATGTCACCAGTGCGGATACATTTTTGCACATCGGTTAAACGTGTTCCGGCAGGATGCTTTTCACCCAAAAGATAAGGCACTAGCGGATGCATGCCAGCAGTCGTAAATAAAGCAGTTGGGTCATTTTCCGGTACGATTGGCGCACCAGGAATAATATAGTGTCCCTTGCTTTCGAAGAATTCTAAATATTTGTGTTTGAGATCTTTGGCTGTCATAGTTGTTAGTTAGAAAGTTAAAAGTCAATAAAGTATATAAGTTCTGCAAGCTTTAAACTTTACAGACTTTATACTTTTGGCTACTTAATGTCTAAATCATAATATATTTAAGTAAAATTGGCAAGAAAAAAACCGTTCCAGTCTTTTGACTGAAACGGCATAAATTAAAGTTCAATTCTCTTATTCGACAATCACTATCGGGCAGCAATCCGGACAATCAACTTCGATGCCGAAGCCGCTGCAATCGACAACGGTCTTTTTGCTACCGTTACATTTGGCACAAACTCCCGGAACTCCAGTTTCACCAGTGCCCTTGCATTCCGGGCATTCCGTTTCGACTAAAGCTCCTAAAAAATTCGCATGAACGTGCTTAGTCCCCTTACAGGTATTGCAAGTTGCCATCGTTCTCTCCTACGGTTTTTACATTTTAATAATAATTAGAGCCCGAACTTCTTAGCATTGGCCAAAAAGTTTCTGATATTTTTCGGTCGCCAGGCATAAAAGATCCCGGTGTGATGCCAGGCCCAGATACCGGCCGCCGCAACCAATATAAAAAAGATGCTGTGATATTTGATGGCACTATAAATCACGACAATTTCAGCGGTTAAAATCAAAAGATCGGCCAACATCGCTGATACTTGCAGCACATATCTCATCGTCGGTGTTCCTCCGGATTCGTCGTCTCCTCCTGATAGTCATTCAAATAAGCCTTGATCTCGGCTGGCCGCCAAGATAAGAAAATTCCTGTCCTTTGCCAGGCCCAAATGCCACCAATTAAAAGCGCAAATTCGAACAGGCTTTGATCGGCAATGACGTAATATCCGAGCGCTAGTAGAACGCAAAAATATATGAATTCAATTGCCATCATAATGCCGAGCTGCAAATATTTTACATTCATTATCCGTCTCCCGGTTTATTGCTTAAGCCAGCCTTACCAGCCACAATTTTAGCTTTGACTAAATTTGTTATGCCGGCAATTCCCGACCGTTCATACTCTTTTATATATACCGCATACGGTAGTGGCTCAAGAAATCTCAAGGTTATGATATTAGGACTAATCAGCCAACTATTGCGATTCCAAGACTGGAAAGTGCCACGCACCACGCAAGGCACAATCGTAACTTTAGTATTTTTCGCCAAATGGGCAGCACCAGACTTGAATTCTTGAACTTCACCATTGTCCGATCGCCGTCCTTCCGGACAAACCACAATGGATTCACCGCGAGCTACAGCTTTTTCTGCCTCACTAACCGAACCGATGGCTTTAAGATGATTATTGCGCTCAACGGGAATTACCCCATGTAGCCACATCATCCAACCCCAAATTGGCAAATAGAAATAGTTCTTAGCGCACAAACCAGTGGCACGATCCTTTAAGGTATAGCCCATAAGCAAGGCATCGAAAAGCGATTCATGGTTTAGCAAATACAGATAAGGACCATTCTTCTGATCCGGATAATTGCCCTCGATCTTAACCTTTTGACCAGCGACGCGCAAGCACCACCAAGCCCAAGGCCTAACCCAATAACGCCACAGAAATTTCCGCGGTAAAACTAACAATAATATTAAATATGAAAGCGAGAAGCTTAGAGCCGAGACGACTAGTGCTAGTAAAAGAAATAATGACCGCAGCCAAACACCTAACGAATTCATTGTTTGATTCTCCTTTAAGCGCAATTAACGCTATTGTTAAGGGACAAGATTCATCTCAATCTATCATAAAAATGATTAAATGTCAACCCAATTAATTGCGCTGGCGCATTGCTGAGTCAGTATTTAACAAGATCAACTAATAATACCACCGCCAAGCAAGCAATCCCGATCATAAAAAACGATTGATTGGCCAGCAGTCGCCGCATGTGGCGGAGCCTTAAATTCTGCCACTAATTTTGTGCCGATTTTTTTGATGGTGCAATCAACGGCTTTTGTTCGATAGCGAATTTGCGCCTGACAGACTAATGGTAATTTCGGTGCACCAGCTAACCAATTGACTGACTTAAAAAATATTTGATGATTTAATAGTTTTAGATTGTCAGAATTTTTCGACACCACCAATTGATTGCTGCGACGTTTGAATTCAATTACATACCAAGGTCCACCTGACAACCCTAATCCAGTCCGTTGTCCTAAGGTATAAAATACTAAACCCCGATGCTGCCCCAGGACTTTTCCCGATTCGTCGATAATTTTACCAGTCTTTGGCTTTAAGTATTGCTTTAAAAAATCATTGTGGCTTTTACCAACAAAACAAACTTCCTGACTATCGGCCTTATCATGAATTTTTAACTTTAATTTCTTAGCCCTGGCCCGAATTTCACTTTTTTGATAATCAGCCAATGGGAATAATAAATGTTTGAGCTGTTGTTGTTTTAAGTTGTATAAGAAATAGGTCTGATCTTTATCCTTGGCTGTTGGCCGCTGTAAACCGTAAATCTTATTTATTTTATTCGTAATTTGTAATTCGCAATTCGTAATTTTAACATAATGGCCGGTGGCTAAATAGTCGGCACCAAAAACAGTCTGAGCATATTTAAGTAATAAATCAAACTTGATAAATTTATTACAAGCCACACAAGGATTAGGCGTATGTCCAATTTTATATTCATTAATAAATTCATCAACAATAGTTTTCTTAAATTCTTTACCAAAATTAACTTTATGAATCGGGATATCCAAAACACGAGCGACTTCTTGCGCTTCATGAAAAGACTCCAATGAACAGCAACGGTTTTCGCCGTAATCAACACCTGAGGGATACCAGAATTGCATGAAGACACCGATCACCTCATAACCCTGCTGTTTTAATAATGCCGCGGCCACGGACGAATCAACTCCGCCCGACATGGCCACAACTACCTTCGGTTTATTTTTAATCATATTTAATAGAATAGTTTAATACATTTAAACGAATTTAGCAAGACACCAGCGGCACCGCCCTTGACAAAAGACGATCGATTGCTTAGTATATGAAATACCGTTCCTTTTGATCCGAACATCAACCAGAGGAGATCAGCGCATGCCGAAGTCCAAACTGAAAAAAATTAAACATGCCATTGGTTTTTTCTTGTCCGTCGGCCGTCTCAAAAAACCTGCCGAACAAGTTCCGCACAAAGAGTACGGCTTTATCGTTAAGCGAGATGGTGTTTATGATTACATGATCATGAACTTACCCGAGGGTTATGATATCAACAAAGGCGAACTTGACGAATGGGCATGCATAGTTGAATGTCGAAAGATGACTGACAAGTTCACTGAGAAGAAACTCAAGAAACAAGTTGCCCTCTTCAACGAACGTTACCAGGAAAAACTTGCGAAACTCGAGCGAAAAGCACGCAAACATCATTGATCCTTACGCCTTGACCCAAACGGTCAAGGTTTTTTATTTCGTTGATTGGCTAGATGTTTTCCAGCAATTGTAACTATATTTTATCATAATAGGTCGACTAAACCAACGACTATTTTTTTTGTTTTAAGCACATACATATGGCGGATTAGTTATTAATTAATAACATCTCATTTGGAGTCTTCCCGCCTAAGGCACAATGCTCCAAATTATTGTAATAAATATTCCAGACTTTAATAGATCTCCTTAATCCTAATA